>JAGQHH010000262.1 GCA_020431945.1 Cyanobacteria bacterium HKST-UBA02
TACTTCGGTCGTTTGCTGAATAGCTACCGAAGTATGTCCGGAGTAGTTTTTACGAAGTCTGAAATGGCTCGAATAGCTAATTCTCTTCTGAAGTCCGGTCATAGATTCGAGGCTCGGGTTTTGTTTCAGGAGTATTTCGACCGGGAAGTCAAGCAATACGAGAAGGCACTTCCAAGCCTGGAAGAATTGAAGCGACTCCAAAGCTACTCAATTGCCCTTTTTGCAAAAAAGGCAGAGTTGTCCAATTTGTTCAGGCGAACTGCATGTGATAGCTCAATTGGTATCAAAGACAGACTGTTCTCCGCCAATCAGTACATAGCATTATTCGGGACAAATTATGACTCTCAAGTAGCTGAGATAGCAGATGCAATTTCGAAGGTCTCGAAGGATACTAGACTATCCAATGAAGAGCGCTGGTCTGCGCTCTGGATATTGACCAAGCTACATTCGCAAGGACAAGAGACGGCATTGGCGATTGAGACTCTGGAACAGTTGTGGAAGAGCAGTATTGATTCCAAGCATAAGCAGCGAGTCGTGTCCCTTACACTGGATCTCTGTCACTCGAGCGTGTATCAAGACACCGATAAGGACCATCTCCTTCAGCTTGCTCTAGAAATCGAGAAAGGTCTGGCGCCGTCCGATCTCGAACCAAAGACATCGGAGCGTCTGGTATCGATCAAGTCGCTTCTCGCATTGAAGAGAGAGAAGCCGAAAGAGGCGAAGCTGTGGTCGAGCAAACTACTGGAAATCGGTGTAGAGACTAAAAATGTCACTACAATTGGTGAGGCAACCATGCGATTGGTACAAGCGCTTGAAAGGCTTGGTGAGGACGACAGACCTGATTCGAGCGCAGCGAGAGAAGAGGCGAACAAGATTGCCGAAGACTTTCTCAGCAAAGAGACCTGGAATCAGAAGCGCAAGAATTTGTTGGATAAGGTCAAGGACCTTCCCGGAAGATTGCCTGGCGAGCGCAACGCTGTCAATCAGCGCCGGCTCGATGTTCTCTTTGAGCTAGCCGGTCGGTATGCGGCTGGTGGAAGCTACCTGGCAGCAAAAGATGTACTGTCGGAGGAGCTAGTTGGATTAAGAGAGAAACTCGACAAAGCGCTCCTGCTTGCAGGGCACCCTGACACTTTTGCATTTTCAAAATTCGAGGTTCAGAATACTATTGAAAAGATGAGTGCCAGCTCCGACTTCACCGATAGCGATCGAGCGAAGGTCGCATATCTTTTCTATTTGTCAGCTTCTCCTCTATGCCATGGAGAACGAGATCTGACCACTCTTCTCGCGTCCGCTCTCGAAACGTATTTGAAGAATCCCGAGACAGCTGCCTTTGCCAGGGAGAAAATACTCCCCCAATTTCTGGATTCGGTAATTGCAAATCCACCTTCGTACGCCGGACGACCTATGGAAAGGTTGATGATGAAAGTCGAATCATTGGTATCGGAAGAGGACAACGAGAAAAGGAGAGGAGCCTTTCAAACTGCCATCTCTATTGCTCTGGTGCCATTAGATAGTTATACAATAAACTCCGAAACCCGATTCGCTCTTGGTGCAAAGTATCGCTTAAAGGGCGAGAAGCTTTGGCTCGGCGACGAGAAGTCTGCAGCAGTTAATCTCTCAAAGTGGGTGAAATCTCTAACAAAGGAGCAGACAAATGTAGCGGTTGCGATTGTCGGTGAGTGTTTGAGCGCATTGCGACGCACATCAGAGAAGAAGGACTATCCTCTCCTTATATCCTTACTGTCGCATTACGCCTCGCTCAATGAATCTGTAAATGTACGCAACGGAGCAGCAGCCGAGGATGCCTATCTCGAAATCAACAAACTGTTGAAAAAGATTGGTGACAATCGAACCAGAATTCGCGTCTATTATCTAGATAAATTAGCATCTGTCTATAGCAGCTCAACATTGGCGAATTCTCTCGGCAAAGACAATCCCCGTAATTACGCGGTAAACACGCGTCGAACTGTTGTCGAATTGGTAGATCAGGACCCGGAGTCAACTGGCGAACAAAAGGGTCTGGCATACTTCGATCTGGCTGAGGACTTGAGGCTCAGTCGCAAGGAGCAGGAAGCCGTATCCTGGTACCAGAAGGCGGAGGAAGCTTGGTCTGCGAACCATCAGCCATCAGATCACAACATGATTCTCGTCCCATTTTATATCGCATGGTGCCACCTTCAGACAAAGAATTATGTCGCGGCTGAAAAGTGGTTTTGGGAAACGATCAATCGCCGCAGCCAGAGGGCTCAGAGACTGGGAGGCAAGGAAGAAAAGCTTCAGAGGGCGCAGATTGGATCTATCCGGACGGAGATTGGCCAATGCGCAGAGTCCAGAGGAGAGCTCGAAAGAGCCGAAAAACTCTATCGTGCAGCACTTGTAGAATTCGACGATTATGGTGGAGACATGATCTTACGGCAGAGAACATTGGATAAGCTGCTAAGTGTCTTAGGCAAACAGAAGAAACTCACAGAATTTAAGACTTTCATCGAGAAGGAAGTTTCAAATTGGACAGAACATAAGAATTCGACCAGTTTGATCTCGATGCATGCTTGGGGCTACCAGAGTGGATGGGGCAGGGAATCAGGAACAATAGAAGCGGATTTTCATTCCAGAGTCGGAGCAGCGGCGCAAGACTTACTCAGGAGATCACTTGCTGGCGAGCTAGTAGCGGATGGTGAGAAGAGCACTAGCGATAAGGACACGATTGAGAAAATCAGACTTCGATTGAAGAAGCTCGAGCCCGGACGGAGCGAGAATTGCTTGCTGAGAACCTATCTCACGATTCAGATGATTGAATTGCTGAAAGACAATCCACTACGCTGGGCAGAGTCATTTGGATTGCTCAGCAGGCTCGATGATGACTTCCGCAATCGAAGCGAGGCTGATCAAATCCTCCGTGGTATTAGCGCAGTTCGAATGGCTGAACTACTGCGAGTCATAAATGTGGGGAACGGAAATGACTGGGTCGAGCGAGCAGTTGATACGATTTCTCCAGCGGCCGAAGAGTTGTTGAGCAATAGTCGACAAAATTCGGAATTGGCGAAATGGAAAGACCGCTTGGTCTGCAAACGGCTGATCGTAGCTAATCTATTGCTTGCCTGCTGTCTAACAAAAGGAGACAGAGGTACTTCAGACAAACTTACCAGAACATGTATCAACCTTTCTATTCGTCTCGCCGAAAGTATTCCTGATTCTGCCAGCAAGGAGAAAGTAGCTTTGCTACAAGAGATTGGAGAGTGTGCAAAGATTCACTCACAATTCAGCCTAGCATACGATGCTTACAACTCTGCCATTCGAATAGCTGAGACTCATGCATCTCCCGGCGCTCTGGCTATGTCAAAGGTCGGTCTTGCGGAGCTGGCAGCTCTTCGAGGGGACCTGGAGAAATCTGAAGAGCTTTCAAGAAGTGTTCTGAGCCTTGAAGGGGTAGAGAGCAATCGAGCCAAATTCTCTGCATACAAACTAATGTCCTCGTCTGCTGAGGCTGCTGGAGACCTGGAGTCCGCACTGAGGAATGCGAAAAAGGCTCTGGAGCTTGCGCAGACAGTCACCAAGTCCGAGGTTGAAGAAGCTCCCATTCGAACTAGACTCACTGAGCTGTACTTTGCTACTGGAAACATCGAAGAGGCCAAACGTCATCTGGAAGGCGCCGGCCGTTGCGTAGGACTCAAAACCATTTCTGACGACACGAGCCAAATTGCCTCCGTCTACACAGAATTCGGACCCAAGATCACCAGGCAAAATGTGAATCTAGCTCGAGCTGCTATTTACAAGTGTTGGGGAATCATATCGTATGAAGAAAGCAAGCCAGAAAAGGCAGCGAAGTGCTTCGAGATGGCTAACCAGATTTACGAGAAAGACAAGTCACCGACCAGTGGAATCAACAGAATGCTAGCAGCCAACAACGTCGCAAAAAGCCGATTGAGAGATTTCGAGAATCAAGAGGCTGTAAAGGAGCTTATGTCTGTGTCCGCCGATCTCGATGAAGTCGTCACCAAGATCTTTCCACAACTTTCATTCGCAGAGAAGACATCATTCGTTGGAATCGCGAATCAACAGATCTCCGAGCTTCTATCGGTCTGCACAGAGAATCCGGACCTGATTCATAGGGCCTACACCTACCTAATTCACTGGAAAGGATTGCTGGTTCAATCTCTACGAAACGAATCAATAGCATCTAGAGGGGCGCCGTCAGAGCTCGCAAATCAGCTTGCGCAAGTGAGAAGCAAACTGGCAACCAGCTCGAGAGGAATCTCGGGTGCAAATGTGTCGACGTTGACAGAGAGGAAAGAGGCATTAGAAAGACAAATTTCTCAAGAATCGAAGGTTTCTGAAAGCAGTTTGGCTCCCGGAGACACATCCTCATTTCAAAGACGGCTCGGTGAGCATGAGACTATTCTGGACTTCTACAGATTCATCCCGATAAGGAAGAAACTGTCGCACTACGGTGTTGTATGTGTGTCAAAGCAGAGTTGTGACTTCGTCGACCTTGGTGAGGCAAAAGAGATAGATCGACTGATCAGGAATTGGCTTGTAGCAATTGAGCAGGGCCGGTTTTATTCTTCCGGTACCGGCGCGCGCGATGTGAGAGTAGTCACCACTGCTGATAGCAAGCACAGGGTCGATGAGTCAAAGATCAGGCAGCAACTTGTGTCAAGCGTGTGGGGAAAGATTGCAAAGGTGATTCAGCCCGAGATAACAAGACTGTACATCTGTCCGGAAGGTGAGATTACCAAAGTCCCGCCTCAAGCCTATCTGGATGTAGACATGTCTAAGATTGCAACTTCTCAGCTGAACAGCGCAAGAGAGTATCTCTGGTTGAGGGAGAATCAAAGCACGCCTGACACAGCGCAGCAACAGGCTATTGTTATAGGAGATATCGAGTTTCGCTCTGCTTCGCCACTCAAAGGCGCGTCCAGAGAACTGAAGCAAATCGCAGATCTTGCAAAGAGATGCAAGAAGGCAGTGAGAATCCTGAGTCAGAATGAAGCCACTAAAAAGAACATCAAAGAAAAGATTCAAAATGCGCGTTTTGTCCACATCGCCACTCATGGATACTTTCTCGATCAGTCAAAGAATTCGGATCCTGAAGACTTGGCCAGAGAAAAAAGGCGCTCGGCCGTGAGAACATTCAGGGCGGACGACGTTTCATTGTCGGTTCTCAGTAGAAATCCGCTACTCAACTCAGGTCTACTCGTGGCTGCTTCGGAGTCGGCAGATGGCACTTCGGATGACAACCTGACCGCCGAAGAGCTGTTGGGGCTGGATTTGACAAAGTGCGACTTGATCGCGCTTTCTGCTTGCGAGACAGCGCTCGGAAAGGTGAGATCCAGTCAAGGCGTGCTCGGGCTACGAGCATCTCTCATGGGAGCTGGTGCTAGAACCCTTCTCATGTCTCTTTGGAAAGTAGATGACGATGCTACACAAGAGCTGATGAAGGAATTCTACAAGGCACTTTGGAGTGATGGTCTATCCAAGGCACAATCTCTACGGAATGCGCAGGAGCAAGTCAGAGCGAAGAAGAAGTGGAGTCATCCATATTACTGGGCCGGCTGGATCCTCGTGGGAGAGCCGTAGGTCGACTGGAGGTTCCAACAAGTGCCTCAGTCGATCCATCTCCTGAATGATCGGATTTTAGCATCCACGCCGTTGACAGGGTTGACACCACAAAGACAGAACGAGAGCGATAGTAGTGTTATAAAAATCTCTGGGATAAGAAGATGGAAAAAGCGGTAGCACTTCTTGAGGCACAGAAGGCAGTGCGGGACAATCAAGATCATCCCAAGTGGCATCAGCCCCGCTATTGGGCGGGTTGGTCGCTTGTAGGATCGGCTTGGAGGGCAAAGTGATTGACGTTCTCCCGAACTTAGGCCCGCTTGTCAGCTAGCTGCTTGAAACTTACCAGTTGTGGTGGCAAGATGTCTAGATGATTCCTTTTCCTCCTTCTGTTTTGCGAATTGCTCAGGCGTTAAGTTTTTCAGCGCGCTATGCGGCCGAATGGTGTTGTGGTTGTGCCTCCAGATCTGGATTATGGTGTTGGCTTGAAGAAGGCTGGTGTGAACCAGGTCTGGTTCAAGCACTCATCGCGGAAACGTCCGTTGAACGATTCAACGAAGGCATTCTGGGCCGGCTTTCCGGGCTTTATGAAATGCAAATTGACGCCCGCATTGCATGCCCAGATGATCATGGCTTTGCAGGTGAAGTCGGGTCCGTTATCGACGACAATTTCTTTGGGTAGGCCGCGGCTCAGTTTGAGCTGATCAAGAACCTCGATGACTCGCTTTCCTGGAATGCTATGGCCGATATTGATGGCCAGGCACTCGCGAGAGCAGTCGTCTATGACATTCAGCATCCGGACGCGCCGTCCATTATTGATCGAGTCGTGGACAAAATCCATGGACCAGCGATCATTTACTCGAAGTGCCTCTTCTTTGGGACACTTGCGGCTCCAAAAGAACTTCTTTCTGCCTTTGCTACGCACGGTAAGACTCAGGTCGCGATAGATCCGATACACGCGCTTGTGATTGATCCACGAAACCTCTGGCGCGCATCAATGCGTGAACGCGCAGGTAGCCGAAACGTGGTCGCTCAGCTGCGATGGTCTT
>JAGQHH010000263.1 GCA_020431945.1 Cyanobacteria bacterium HKST-UBA02
CCGGAAAGAGCGACTGGAAATATTTTCAGCAGGTGGAGAGGGCTCATGATCGAATTATACTTAGAAGAATGGAGGAAGCTATGAGCGAGAGCCCGAAAGACGAGATTGCCGACAAGCCCGAAGGAGCCGGAGCTCCCGGCCGGCTCTCGAGCTGGGTGGCTTTCCGAGCGAGTCTGCGCCGGGCGCTCCTGGAGGATCTTGGCGATCGTACGAGATACGACTGGATACAGGTTTTCGGTGCCGTGCTGGTAATCGGATCTTTTCTGATCCTGGCATTTCTCGTTGTCGCCCATTCCTTTCTGGAAGCGGAGCTGGTGCATGCCATGGGGCTTTGTGCCGCCGCCAACGTCGCAGCCGGTGCTATCGCCATGAGTCTTTCGCGCTGGGGGATAGAGGATGTGGAGCTGCTGGAGCGTCTCAAGCAGATTGACGACCCCCTGGTGTCCGAAGCCCTGAACAAGCTCGGTTTCAAGAAAGGCGATGCGGATATCGACTAATTTTCGGGTTCGCTCTCCCGGATCGAGCTCCAGTAGACGAGATAGATCAGGACGAACTGCAGGGGCAGTCTCAGCCAGAGAGCGAGAGTCGGAATCGCCGGGTAATGTTCGGCTCGCAGGAGCATATTGATGTTGGCGGGAAAGACCGCTATGAGCAGGGCAATCAGCCCGATTCCGGCGGCCCTTCTGGTGATCGGTACTTGTAGTGTGATACCGCCTGCGATTTCAAACATTCCCGAGACATAGACGATGAGCTTTTTGGCTGGAAGAATCGCCGGAATGATCTCGATAAAAACGTCCGGGTGGGTGAAGTGAAATACCCCTGCGATGACGAACAGACACGAGAGCAGGATTGAGATTATTCGCCGGGCTCTGGACAAGGTGCTGGTTCCGATTACGTGCAGTTATCGGGGTGCGGAGTGCCGGGTCTTTTGGCGTCCCGGCTTACCATTCCTGGGCCCGATCTCCGCAGGCAAGACCCTGGCTCGGGCCCACACGAGGGTAACTCCATAATATGTTACTTTCCTCCGGAAGAAAACAGGGGACCGGCTTACTTGCTGGCGACAGCCTCCTGGTGGGCATTTCGGGCGGCGATGATTTCGTCGGCATGATCCCGGGCCCAGGCTTCCAGGTCGTTGAGCACCGGCACCAGTGTCTCTCCCAGCGGGGTCAGAGAGTATTCGACCCGGGGCGGAACCTCGGCATAGATCTTGCGTGCTACCAGACCGTCCGCCTCGAGTTCGCGTAGTTGATGGGTCAGCACTTTCTGGGTGACACCCTTGAGGGCTCGCATGAGCTCGTTGAATCTCATGGTCCCGCCTTTGAGCTTGCAGATGATCACTACTTTCCATTTATCCGAGATCATGGCGATGGTGGCCATGATCGGGCATTCGAGCTTAGTGTGCATACTGGACCTCATACAAGTTGACGGGTAAGTTTCTAAACGGATACTACCGAACTTTTGGGATACTACGGAACAGACTGGTACCTACTTGCCGTTTGATACTATCCCATTCTATGCTGAATGGGTGAGCGTTGCAACCCGCATATCAATATCCAGGAGAAAGGAGATTTCAAATGACCACCGAAACATTGACCAGAGAAGCCGCTCAGGCCGTGGAATTCTTCGAGCGCAAGCTCGCCTTCGAGACCGGACCGGTAGGCGTCAAGTACGCCCTGGAGAACAAAGAGCCGGTGCAGATTGTCGACCTCAGACGACCGGAGCTCTTTGCCAAGGGTCACGTTCCCACCGCCATCAACCTTCTTTTCGAGGATCTCGAGAACAAGCTCGAGAAGCTCAGCAAGGACAAGACCACCATCGTCTATTGCTACAACATCACCTGCCATCTCTCGGCCAAGGCGGCTCTGCTGCTGGCTAAGAAAGGCTATCCGGTGAAAGAGATGATCGGCGGCTATGCCGAGTGGGAAGCGGCGGAATTGCCGGTAGAGACCAAGGGCGGAAGCTGCTCCTCAGCTAGCTGCGGTTAGTCTCCAGGCACAGACCATTCGACAGGCACGGAATTTTTCCGTGCCTGTTGTTTCTTTGTTCACTTGATTAAGTGATCCGGAGCCTGGTTCTCATTCCGCATAGGGATACATAATTGTTACTGCCGGCGTAAATCCTTCTCCCGGTGGATATCAGGGCGGCATTCAATGGAAGAAACTGCCCCTTATTGTCCGTGTATCCAGGAGTCATTGTGGAAGTTTTTCTCGTAGCCTTACTGATCTTCTATATCTATCACGGTACTGGTATCACACTCGGTTACCATCGTCTGCTCTCTCATCGTTCGTTCAAGGTCCCTCACTGGCTCGAGTACTTCATCGTCTCGGGCGGTTATCTCTGTTTCGAGGGGTCCCCTATCTACTGGGTGACGAACCACCGCCTGCACCATCGTTATTCCGATCAAGAAGGCGATCCGCATTCGCCGGTCGACGGATTCTGGCACAGCTATGTAGGCTGGATGTATAAGCCTATCGTGCGGGTGTCTCTCGAGCAGAGCCGCCTGGTCTCGCCTGATCTCTACCGTGACCGGGTCTACGAGATGCTTCACCTGGAGAACAGCGACTACCACGCGCTCCTCTGTCTGATCGTCGGCGTGGTTTTTCGCATCGTGCTCCTGGTCGTTTTCGGTCCGGCGGTTCTGGCCGCAAACTTGATTGCTACCCTGGTAGTCTTCAATGCTCCTCTTCTGGTCAATTCGGTGGGTCACCTCAAAGAATTCGGCTACCGCAACTTCGAGTCCGGGGACGGCAGCCGCAATGTCTGGTGGGTAGCTCTAATCGCCCTGGGCGAAGGCTGGCACAATAACCACCACTACGCGCCGAAGTCGGCTCGCCATGGTCTCACCGCCTGGGAGTTCGATCTCTCCTATCTGGTATTGAGCATTCTGAAAGTTCTCGGTCTTGCTACCGATATAAAGCTGCCTACCAGTGAGCAGATGAGCCGCTACAGGGTCTTCGACCAGGATAAAGACGCCGAAGATCTGGACCCTCAGTCGAAGGCTGACCGTCCCCTGGCTCCGGTAGATTGATTTTTCACGAGTCGGCTCAGCCGCCGCCGTTCTTCTCGTCCGGGGGTGGCAGGGGTTTGATCCGGTAGAGGCACTGGCTGGAGCGCCGGGGGTCTCGTTTGATCCCGGTGAGGGTGGCGCCGGGGAAGCCCTTATTGGTTATACGCTGCTCGTCGGCGCCTACGGTTCGAACCAGGCGCTCGTAGATTGGCAAGACGAGAGTCTTTTTGCATTCGTTTGACTCGACTGTTCTTCCTGTTGCGTCCATCAAGCCGGCATAATGCTCGGCAATATCTGCTACTCCGGGGTGCTCGGCTCCATAGACCTTCTGGGCTGCGTCCAGAGCTTTGACATAGAGAGGCTCGGCGTCGTCGTATTTCTGCTGAGCGTGACAGACCATGGCGAGATTCTGCATGATCGCCACCACGTCTTCATTTTGCTCGCCGAGTAGCTTCAAATGGATATCCAGGGCCTTGCGGCAGTGCTCTTCGGCTTTCGGGTAGTCATTGAGGGCGAAATAGAGACCGGCAAGGGTGTTGTGGGTGGTTCCGACTCTGATATGGTGACCGCCCATGAGGCTGGTCTTGATCTCGAGAAGCTCGGTGAGCAGTCCTTCCGCTTCCTGAAACTTGCGCTTCTGGCAGAGTATGTCGGCGAAGTATTCGAGGGTCATGAGATAGCGGGGATCGAGATGATCGAGATCGCGAACTTCCCGCCAGGCGCGCCGCCAGTGTACCTCAGCCGATTCGAAGTCTCGGTCGCGCATGCTCTGGCATGCGTTGTTGTAGAACTCAGCCCACTTTTCTTCGTTCACGTTGTGTCCACAGTCAGGTGACGTCGGCTAACCCTGGCAGCTAAAGATTCCCATATTTATTGCTTGCCCTGTTTCCGGTGAGTCGAATCAGGAATTTTGCCTCGATTTCCTTTCTCTCCAAAGGGGTCGCCCAGACCCATGTCACGCCCCATATCTTCCAGAATCCGGTAGCGATCGCCCATGACTTTGTAGATGTTGTCCACGAGCTTGAGTCCGGCGGGTTCCTGGAAAAGCTTTTCCGGGCGGGGGATGGACTCGATCTTGAGAGTCCTGAATATCATGTACTGTTGCCTTGTCTCAGCCATATCGAGAAGCAGCCCAACCGGGACGCCTTCGAAGGTGGGGGTCTTGTAGAAACTGGTGATGAGCTTCTGGCTCCCCGGATTGAGCTTGATCGCTCGGGTGTAGAAATACTGCACGCCCCGGACGTTCTTGGGCTTGGCCATGGTGCCTTCGCTGCTTCCCATGAAAGATCCGAAGGTCGTGAGAATGTTGGATTTGAGCTCGAAATTCACCTTCGCTTTCACCCTCTCGACGGGCATCTTGGCCAGGGTCGTCGGAGGGAGTCCGGTGCTGTTTCGGGCATTGATAAAGCGAAAATCGTTCAGATTGAAGCCGGTGTTCTCGCCCTTGGTGCTGAGGTCATCGAGGCTGAGCAGATACTTGCTTCTAGAGGTGGGGCTGAAGACGATCGACTTCCATCCTGGTGCCCGGGCAATCACATTGAATTGCGATTGCAGGATTTCCACCCGGACCGCGTCAGGGGCTATATAGAGATTGACCGGACCCTGCACCGTATCCTGGTAGAGGCGCCATATTTTTGTCTTCTTTGGAACGGCTTCGGCTGCGCCTGCCGAGAGCGCGGCGAGACTCAAAGCGCATACGGAGGCCAGGAGAGGGACGGGGCAGGGCTGTTTCATTGTTACAAAAGAAGGATCGGCTAAGGAATAGCTTAGCACCCTCAGGGGTTATACTATTTAACCGCTTTTGTTAACCGCTTTTGCGCTCGAACAGTTATGTGGAAGGGTTCTATGACTTCATCTTATCGGCGTCTCAGACTTGTCTTCTCACCCGTAGCTCTTGCTCTTTCCCTTACGGTGGCAGGCTTACCGCTGATCGCAGCGCCCCTCGAGAGTCTCGATACTCTCAAGCTGACGCCGGCTCTGCGTCCGGCGGACGACAACAGCGTTCCGCATGTGTTCAAGTTCAACGGCTATCGTGAGCCCCTGGCCTCTGCCGGAGCCCAGAGCAAAGATCCGGATGTCGAAAGGAAAGACGGCAGCAAGAGCTCAGGAGCTGCTGACTCTGGTGAAGGACTGGTCTGGCACGACTGGGACGAAGCGCTGTTCGAGCAGGCCAGAAAAGAAAAGAAATTCATAGTCCTGGACCTCGAGGCGGTATGGTGTCACTGGTGCCACGTCATGGATCATGAGACATATAGCAGAGCGGATATCAGAAAGGCTCTCAATCAGAATTTCATCTGTGTGAAAGTAGACCAGGACTCGCGTCCTGACCTGAGCCATCGTTATGAAGACTACGGATGGCCCGCCACGATCATTTTCGATGCCGAGGGCAAAGAGCTGGTAAAGCGCTCCGGCTATATCAATCCCGATAAGATGCTGGCACTTCTGCAGGCTGTGGTGAGGGACCCGTCCCCCCAACCCTTATCCGAGAGTGATGAGACACCCATCGCTTTCGCTTCTGAGGGCGTTCTTCCGGATTCTCTCAAAGAAGAGCTCAGCAAAAAGCATATCGACGGATTTGATAGTAAATATGGTGCCTGGGGAAGATTCCACAAATTCCTCGACTGGGACAGCGTGGACTACAGCATCGAGCTTGCTATCGCCGGGGACAAAGAGGCCGGCGGGCGGGCTCGCAAGACCCTGGATGGACAGCTCAATCTGCTCGATCCTGTATGGGGCGGCGTCTATCAGTACTCCACCGACGGTGACTGGAGTCATCCGCACTTCGAGAAGATCATGCAGATGCAGGCCGAGAACATGCGGATCTATGCCATCGGTTATTCGGTCTTCGGCGACGAGAAATATCTGAAGGCTTCCCGGAGCATCGCCTCATATCTGGAGAAATTCCTCACTTCCCCGGACGGAGCATTCTATACGAGCCAGGATGCCGATGTCGTTCAGGGGGAGCACAGTGGCGAGTACTTCGAGCTGGACGATGCCGGCAGGCGAAAGGCCGGTATCCCCAGGGTCGACAAGCATATCTATGCCAGGGAGAATGGCTGGGCTATCGAGGCTCTCGCTTATCTCTACATGGTGACAGGAGAGCAGCGCTATCTGGACAGTGCCACGCGAGCGGCTGAGTGGGTGAAGAAGAACAGAGCCATTTCTTCTGGTTCTCCGGGTCCTTCAGGCGGTGGCTTCCGGCATGACGAGAGCACTGGTTCCGGTCCTTATCTGGGCGACAGCCTGGCTATGGGACGGGCTTTCCTGAGCCTCTACGAGGCCACCGCCGATCGCCAGTGGCTGGCCCTCGCCGAGTCGGCTGCCTCTTTCATCGCCGGGCACTTCGCTGATGATGCCGGCTACCTCACCGCTGATTCCCGGAGCAGCAAAGTGGTCCGCCCCCAGCCTCTTCTGGAAGAGAATGTCAGGCTCGCCCGATTCGCCAATCTGCTCGGTCAGTATACCGGGGATGAGAAGTACGGGAAGATGGCGAAGAATGCCATGCGTTTTCTGGCTACTCCCGCTGTTGCCAGACGCAAGAAAGTTCTGGTTGCTGGAATCCTGCTTGCTGATCGGGAGATAGCCAACGCCCCCACTCATATAACGATAGTCGGCAGCAAGAAAGACCAGGAGGCTCGCGCGCTTTTCCTGGCGGCCCTTATGGGACCGGCTGTTTACCGGCGGCTCGAGTGGTACGATCGCGAGGAAGGCAAGCTGCCCAATATGGCGGTCGACTATCCGGAGCTCCCCCAGGCCGCAGCCTTCTCCTGCGGGGACGGTAAGTGCTCGACACCGGCTTTCGAGCCTGATTCGGTCCGGGCTCTTTTCCGGGTGCGGGAGATCTGACTCTCAGACCGTGTTTTCGATCCTCTCCTCGAGGATGATCCTGGCTATCTCGTATACCGCATCGACCCGGTCGAGATTGTGCACCGGTGGCAGTGGCGCGGACAGGCGATTGTCTTTGACCTCTAGCCTTTCTACAATCGATACGATATCCTCAGGCTCTTCCACCGGGTAGGCCAGACCCGTCTCGATCAAGATCTCGGCGGTACCGGATTCTTGCGGCATCGGCTCGGTCACCATATCCAGGGCCATGGGCACCCGCCTGGCGATCGCTTCGAAGGTGGTGAGCCCGCCGGCTTTCGTGACCAGAAGGTCGCAAGCATCCATGCTGTCGATCATCGATTCGGCATGATCGAGGATGACGGTTCGGCCGGGAAGCTCATGGCTGGCCCCTTCCACTTTCTTTTGCAGCTTTTTATTCTTCCCGCAGATGAATATCACCTGGAATGGGCGCCTAACTTCGGCGAGAGCGCGGTAGATGGCGAGCATATTGCCACCGCCGGCGGAGCCGGCTGTGACTACCAGGGTGAGTAGCTCCGGGTCGAGACCGAGGCTTTCGAGCAGGGTCTGTCTGGGCTGGACCGCAGGTTTGAGATAGTCAGGCGAGATCGGCATGCCGACCACTCTGATTCGATCGGGGCTGAGCCCCATGGAGATGAGTCTGTCCCGGGCTATATCGTTGGGGGCGATGGTCATGCTGGCATCCTGGCATGCCCAGCCGCTCCAGAGGTTGGCATTCGGATCGGTGAGCACTGTGATCAATTTGATTTTCTGTTCGAGACCCATGGCCCTGACGGTTCGTGCCAGGTAATGATTGACCATGGGGTGGACGGAGACGATGATCGAAGGATCGATTTTCTTGATCAGCTTCTTCGTATAGTCCGAAACCAGCCTGTAGCCGATCTCGTTCTCGTTCGGCTTGATCCATTCGATCAACGTGAAATAGTATTTCATCCAGTTCTGGTGCCCGCGGAGGAGCCGGTTGTATGTATGCTCGAACATGGCATTGACCGGATTGCTTTCTTCAATGACGTCTTTCATGACTATCTCGACGTCGGTAGAGTCGGCCAGCTCCAGGACGGCTTTTCTTATGGCTTCGGCGGCGCTGCGGTGCCCGCCTCCGGTATCGGAGAAGACCAGGAAGATACGAAATGGAGCGGTCATGAGGCGAGCCCTGCCGGAAACCTTTAACTAACCCGGTAAGGATCTTAACCCATGCCCGCTTTTTCCAGTGGACTC
>JAGQHH010000264.1 GCA_020431945.1 Cyanobacteria bacterium HKST-UBA02
GCTACTGAGCTCTATCTTGTTGCTTTCGATGTCCATTCGAGACTGGGTTCAATCGTTCTGAATTCAGCTTAATTGTTCCCGGATCGGCCCGATTCTCAGCTCCTCCAGTCCGAAATATTCCTCCAGGAAGCGATCTTCAAGTAAATGGGAGGTCAGACTCCGCGCTCATATGCATATTCCAACAGTTTGCGGGCCTGAAGCCACTCGTGGCTCGGGTACTTGAGGTGAAGTAATCCCAGCACTTACCAAGGGCGGCTACTAGCCGACGATGCCGGGCGCGTACTCGCACCAGATCTTTATTGCTTCTCGCAATCTAATATCCTGGGAAGCTTCCGCCACCATATTTGCCGACCGCAGAAGCATCGATTGGAGCTTGATCTGCGAAGGCTGGCTAGGATTGAGAATCCTCATCTCACCGGTAACATCCAAACTGGAAAATCCAAGCTTATAGCAAATACCATCTAATGCGAGCATTCCCATCACCGGCAAAATGTCGAAGGTGTGTAGCGAGGCAGCAACGTCGTCATCACCAATAGACAAAACATGATTCGAGTCTTCTGTCAGATATGCAATCTTTGGCCAGCCATCCAATGAGGCATTCTCAAACTGCTTACCATCTTCAACAGCCTTTATCCCAGCTAGAACGGATCTGGGATGAAAACTCGGGATCACCTCGACGACCCAGTAGTACTGAACCCACAACATGTTCGGTGCTTTCAGAGTGTCCCTCTGCCTGTGCCTTCCAATTCTCAGCTCCTCAAGTCCAAATAGCTCCGCCAGAAAGCGGTCTTCAAGGAAAGCTTCAGACTCAGCACTCATTTGCACTTCCTCAGTGTCAGGATTTTCGTAAGAAATGGTAATACAGAAGGAGTGACCTCACGAGATGACGGATTAGTTCGACCTTCCACAATACATCACGAAGGAAACTAGAGGAACAGCAGCCGCCACCACCACCGCTAGAATTGCCTTGGCCCGTGAGAGCTGGTGAGCATGCTGCATGCCGAAAATGTACAGCACTGCAAAATAGATCGGCATCGCTATACTCACGACGGGTACAACGCTCAGCATCCATGCAGCGCTGCCGAAGGAATAGGCAGCGGCCGTGGTGCGAAAACTGTGAGCCGAACCCATCAGGCGCACCACACCGTGCGCAACTCCCGCCTGAATACCTGTGGATACGAAGATGGTGCAGAAGTAAGCGACAAAAAGAAATGCTCCGATTTTGGCAGAGAGCAGACGCACCTCTAAGCCGCCATTCCTGGCCAGAGATTCGATGGCCGCCGGTACTTTGTCCGGTTGAATGTTCGCCGCCACCGCAATCAATGGGGTCAGCAGCGTTCCAAAGATCATCATGAAGGCAGTCAGAATCGAGGCGAAAGAGTCAACAACCACATAGAAAATTGCTGTAAGGACGAGCGCATTTATCAGCGATACCACCAGGGCAGTTTTTGCCAGGTAGATCACACTGCTTCGATAGTCAGACGGCTCGGGAAATTGTGCAAAGAAAGATCGCGGTGAAAATAGAACGCGCTTTGTAGTTGACCACCAGGAAGGTTTTTCGTTGTCGGAATCCATTGGATCTCACCGCTGCACGACAAATGATAGCAGAAGGTGCCGCCGCGCGACTTGCCAAGCACGATATTTTTGTATAGCATATTGCACATTATTGACCGTACAAGGATTTAACAGGCAAAATCTTGCACTTTGGGTTGGCTAGTACTGCTGAGATTGCCGAGGAGCTCGGAAGACGGCTCCGTGCACACAGGCTCGCCCAAAATCTCTCGCAAGTTGAGCTAGCCGCTCGTGCCGGCATATCTCGAAGGACACTGATCGACTTCGAGCACTCCGGGCGTGGTTCCCTGGAAGTCTTCCTGCGTGTAGCGGCAGCCCTCGGTCTCATCGAATCAATGTCGAGCTTGTTTGAGCTAAAGCCGAAATCAATAAAGGATATGGAAAAGGCCAGTCAGAAGCGAAAGCGGGCCTCTCGGAGACAGTCCGAATGAAAAAGTTGAGCGTCATCTACGCAGGCTGGGGAGAGCGATTTGAATTAGGAACGTTGGCGGATGACGGCAGAGACCTTCTCTTCGAATACTCGACGCAGGCGATTAAACGCGGACTTGAGCTCTCTCCATACAAACTTCCCTTGAGAGCAGAAACCTACGGTGACTTTCCTGAGCACCAGTTTCGATTGCCGGGTCTTATCAGCGATGCCTTGCCAGATGGCTGGGGGCTCCACTTGATGGACCGGCTCTTTCGAAAAGAAGGCCGGAACTTGGCCGAAATCTCGCCGCTCGATCGGCTAGCGTTCATCGGTGACAAAGCGATGGGCGCACTGGTATTTGAACCCTCCGATGGTGAAAAACTGGACGCAAAGGACGTGCAGTTGTTGGATCTCGCGCGGAATATTCAACAGGTCATGCAGGATGAAAGCGAAGCTCTGTTGCGCGAACTGGCCTTGATGGGTGGCTCTCCGCACGGTGCCCGGCCAAAAGTGCTAGTGAATTTCGACCGAACGACCAACAGCATGTCCACCGCGGAAAGCGGCGCTGGAACACCAATGCTTGTGAAGTTTCCTGCAGAGCAGGAGCATAAGGAGGTCTGTGCTATCGAAGCGATGTATGGTCGAATTGCCCGTGCAAGCGGGATCGAGGTCCCAATCACGGAGTATTTTGATCTCGGAGTAAAACTTTCAGCCTTCGGTATAGAGCGTTTCGATCGGTTTCAAGGCATGCGGATACCCATGCACACCGCGGCAGGTGCGGCGCATGTGAACTTTCGAATCCCGCAGCTTGACTATGTTGCGCTCCTTCGGCTAACCAAACTCATGACCCGCGATAACAGAGAAGTTATGAAAGCTTTTGAACGCTGTGTCTTCAATGTAATATTCAACAACCGGGACGACCACGCAAAGAATTTCTCCTTCCTCCTGGACAGAAGCGCTCACTGGAAATTGTCGCCAGGCTACGACCTCGCATTCAACGATGGTCCGCGTGGTGAGCATCAGATGGACATTTGCGGGGAAGCAAAAAATCCGACTCGAACACATCTGCTCGAGCTTGCTAAGAAAACGGATATATCCAAGAAAGCAGCATCAGAGGTCATCACTCGCATAACTTCTGTTGCCGAAAGCTTCAGAGAATTCGCCAGTGACTTGCCAATCAGAAGACAGACTGTCGAGATGATGGTCAAAGCGGTCCAGGCAAATTGCAATCGCCTGCTTTAGACAGAGATGACAGCTCCAGGGTATAAATGTAAGATGTTGAGCCACTACAACTAAAGCATCGGAATCCAAATCAGCCCCCCGGGAGTCGTATCATGAAAAAACTCGCGCTTCTTGCCCTGACGCTCTGCACTTCTGCATCAATCGGGCAGGCAGCTCTAGCCGACGAAGCCTTGACGCCGGAGCAATGGCTGGAGCGAGCGAAGCAGGGCAATAAGAATCTTGCCGGGGCTTCTTTGAGCAAGGCGGACTTGAGCGGACTGAACCTGAGCGGCGCAGTCCTGACCAATGCGGATCTGAGCGAGGCGAATCTATCCGAAACGAATTTGAGCCCGGCCTATCTCAGCAACGCCAACCTGACCAATGCCAATCTGGCCGGGGCCAATCTTGCCGGAGCAGACTTCACCAGCACCAATATGACCGGTGCTGTCCTGACCAAAGCGGACCTGACCAGAGCCTTTTTGAGTAAGACGAAGTTGAATTCTGCGAATTTGACCAAAGCAAATTGCACCGAGGCTAAGTTTCCCAACGCCGATTTGACCAAAGCCAATCTGAGCGGTACCCAGCTATTCAACGCAAAATTGGACGGTGCCAATTTGAAAGGTGCCAACATGCTCTGGTCAGAGCTGGGTGAGGCAACGCTGAACGGGACTGATTTGACCGGAGCCGACTTGACCAAGGCGGATCTGGCGAACTCCGTGGTATCAAAGTCGACCACCAAAGGTATCGATTTTGTCGACTGGGAGAAGCGCGGCGCCGTAATCGAGCCGTAGCGCATCCCATCCGCAAGCTAGCCCGCCGCGAGCCTTCAGGGTCTGCTTTGCAGATGCCGGAAACGGAATCGTCCGAAATCTCGATCGAAGTAAGGCTTATTGTTATCGTAGAGCGTTAGCGATCCCTTCCCCGGCGAAAAGATGCCCTTCAGCGCATTTCTCCAGCCAGGCAAAACTAGATGTACGGAGTGAACCTGAAGTGGCTGGCCGAATATATTGATGGACTTACTGTCCGAGCTCTCGGGAGCGACATTCAGATCATAGGTTACCTGATGCTTGGTCCTGGCGTAGATCTTCTCGACGAGCTGGTAGAAGTTCTCATCGGTGAGACTTCTACTGAGATTCGCGAGCTCATCTCTCGCTTCGTCTATATGCACTCGCCCTACACGATCAGTAGTCAGCAGGTCTGACAGGCACTCCGCTTGAGCATCGAGACTGCTGCTGCTGCTGCACAATTCTGACATGGTCAAGTTACCTCCGATGAATGGGTGTCGCTTGGCTAAGTTGACCACTCCCAGCGTGATGGTCACGTGAAGATAATGCGCTCCCAGAGGTAACGGTCAACTTTTAGGACTCTAGCCTAGAGAGAACCAGAAGCCGCACATTGATAGAAGAAGCCCCCAGAACAGAGAAGTGAGCGACACCGCCAGACCGGAATAAGCAAGACTCTTGTGGCTGGAGCAAAATACAGGATAGGCAAGGGCAAGCCACACGGCAAAGCAAGGCACGGTCACCAGACTACACTCAAAAATGTATTCGAAACTGATAGCCATTCCGGCCTTGATCTGATAGCAAAAAAAACACACGACGTACAACGAGATAAGCAAGGGAAATCCCTGTTTCAAATACTGACTCAGGCCAACAGGTTCGTTCTTGCTCCGGATTGTCGCCAACTTCCTCTCCTCACTTGTCCCTTCATTCTACTACCTGTGTCAAGAAGCTCGAGGGCAGGGAGTCGGCATGAGCCCGAGGGATCCGTTCGATTATTCAAGTTATCGTGACCAATGCAGATGCCGTCACGATAATGTAACGCAGACAGAGTATAGATATTGAGTAGTCCCTTAGTAAAATTTGAAGCTCGAATCAGTGGTATTCGCGCGCCGTATCTGCGCTCGCCCGGGCGACAGGCATCGGCAAGTTTCTTTATGGACCGGTCGATAGATGTCCAGACACAACGTCGGAGACACAGCCACACCCCAAGGGGATGCCACCATCCACGATGCTGGCGATCACTCGGTTCGCAATATTCAGACGCAAGTCAACAACATCCGCTCCGAACCCGGTCAGGGTCTGAGAGAGCATCAAGATCGTTTCCGAACTGCCGATCTATCGGCAATGGGGTTTGCCACCCCCCAGTTTACCGACAGCAGTCAAACCATGACAAATGCCACTGTGCAGCCGGCAAGCTTCAAGTCCGGAGGCGACCACACCTGTCATGTAGACCCGGGCACCAAACCCGATCAAAAAGGAATCGCCTCCGTATATGGTGAGAGGCAAAAGACTGCCACTGGTGAGGTGAACGACCCGCACCAGCACACCGCTGCCAGCAAAGAGCTACCGCTCAACAGCAAGGTGTGCGTGACTCGCCCTGGCGAAACCGAAGGCACCGAAGTCCGAATCAACGATCGCGGTCCCTACGTGAAAGGTCGTGTCATCGACATGACCCCGGCATCAGCCAACGACATCAACATCGACGATTTGGGCAAGGTCAATATCTACAAGTCTGACAAATACAGCAAGTAAGCAGCAAAATCTGGAGATTCAAG
>JAGQHH010000265.1 GCA_020431945.1 Cyanobacteria bacterium HKST-UBA02
CCTTATAGCGCACAGGCTGGTCACAGACACCAAGTTCTTTCCGAGACCGCAGGTTTCGGCTAGCGATTGGACGCGAGTTTCAAAGTCGATATCTATACTGGATGACATTAGTGGAACCGAGCTGCTGGCTTACTTTAGCGCTCTTGCGTGGTGGAGAGAGAGAATGGCTGAGAGGAGCGGCGTAATCCTTTCCTCTGCAGATAATATCCACTTCCTGGGATGCATATTTGTTGTCCATTGATGCGAGCGATGGTCGATGGTATATGTGGGCGCGGTGCCGCTCACGGTGAAGGTCTCCTCGAGAGGAGTACCTGCAATCGGCGCGAAATCTACTAAATAGTCTGCACTATCTATCGTATTAGGCGAAAACTTTATTCTGATCGGTTGGAGTAGTGCCTTATCCTCGGTAAGGGTTACCTTCTCGTGATGAGCCTTGATTAGATCCTTGGTGGACTTGGTTAGCCAGAAAGCTGCTTGTGGATCGTTATACGTCTTGAAGTAAAAAGCGTCCTCCTGAGTTACTCCCGTGATGGCATAATCCCTGTGGCTGGTGAATTTGTAGTCAACTGTCTCCCCGTCGCAGACTGCCTGAACGAGGATATTGCCTTCCGAGTCCATCGTTAGCGATAGTGGCTCAATGTATTTCATATCCAGGCAATTTTACTCCCAATAGCAAGCATTTGTTGTCCAGTAGTAGTCGAATTCTTCGAAGGTCGGTTTGCGCGCTTTGTCAATAGTTGCTCCCTACTTATTAGAAACTTCCAGTAGGCAAGCTGCAAAAAGGCTATTAGCGGGGCTGTAAAAAGGCTAGTAGTAGCTTCACAATGGATGTCTACGAAATTCGTTGAGGATAGTCTGGATCTGTACACTCAACGAACGATGGAGCTACTCGCTCAGTAAAAACACATTGCGCTCTGGATAAGGCATGGGAGCTAATTGTTCGAGCGCTGCCTCTAGACCTGCGGCATCGAGCATTAGTCAGGATTTCCTAATCGCGCGTCATCGATCCAATCAGCCAAGAGTCTTACCTTTCCAAGCTTGAGTATTTCAAGCGGAGTATGGTCATCAAATTTTTCGTTCGGTGAGTTCAGCCACATTCTTAGACCCTTTCCAGAGCCTGTAACCAGGAGCAGACTTCGAGCTATGCGTTCGAAATCACGAAGTGCAGGCTGAATGCTCAGGGAGTCCGGTGTCTTCGATAACGCTTGCCTGGTTATCCCTACGTTAGAAGCAAGTTCAGTCATATTCAAATCGAACATCTTTGAAATCAGCTCAGCATCAAGCCTTCCTTTATCATTTCGCAGGTCTTCGACCGGTGCGACGTCAATTTCATGCCGCCGTTGATCGGCAAGAGCTGAACCTCTTTTAAAGAGACGCGATAAATGATACCGCAGCTTTCCTACTGTCACCGGAGCTTGAATCACCTCTAGATGCGGCTCATATGCGGCTGAGATCCAGTCTTCCTCGCTTGGCGTTTTTGCGCTTAGAAGAATAACGGGGATATCCGGATTCCTCTTTCGCAGTTCTGCGACCAGCTCTATTCCGGTCATATCGGGTAGCTGCAAATCAAGAATTATCAGGTCGGCTCGTCCAGTCTTCAGAGAGTCACTGAGCTGGTCCGCCGATGCAGTCGGGCAAAGCGTTATATCCGGGAGCTCTGCATTCAGAAGGGCTGATTGTAAGCACGTATCCGGATCTAGCACGAATGCTGTAAGGTTTTGCATTGCTTCAGCCTCCACTATTTCTGAGTCTATTCTACCAGCAAGCGCAACCAAAACGCAACCGGTTCGCAACGAAGGAGCAGCCTTGCTGTTGGCGTAAAATGACAATCGGTTGGCGCGCTTTGTCAATGGCCGATCCGCCTGGTCGGAATACCATGGGGACATTGGAGCTCGGGGGTCGGTCTTGACCGGTTGGCGGCAGTGCGGCTCTCGAGGCAAGGCAACTAGATTCACAGGAGACAGATTAATGGCTAAGAAAACGGTACTTATCACAGGTTGCTCTACAGGATTCGGCAAGCTGGCAGCGAAGACCTTCCAGGCGAAGGGCTGGAACGTCATAGCGACCATGCGCAAGCCCGAGAAGGAGACGGAGCTTACTCAACTGGACGATGTCCTGGTGACCCGGCTGGACGTCACCGACGACAAGAGCGTCGCCGAGGCGGTGGAGAAAGGGCTCGCGAAGTTCGGCTCTATAGATGTCCTGGTCAACAACGCCGGTATCGGCGGAGCGGCGATCTTCGAGCAGTACTCGGAGGAAGCCATCCGCTCGACCTACGAGACCAACGTGTTCGGGGTCATGAGAGTCTCGCGCGCCGTCCTGCCCCATATGCGCAAACAGAAAGAAGGCTGCATCGTCAATGTCACCTCGGTAGCCGGGATGTTCGGGGCGCCGGGTCATTCGATCTACTCGTCGACCAAGTATGCCGTCGAAGGCTTGAGCGAAGCCATGGCGCTGGAGTACAAGCCCTTCAACATCAAGGTGAAGACCGTGGCTCCGGGCGGATACGAAACCGCCTTCAAAGAGAACGCCGACACCGACAGCATCGCCAAAGGCAGCCCCGAGCTCGTCGGCTACGCCCGGGCACTGGTATCGAAGATCGAGGGGATCATCGACAACGACCTCCTCCGTCCCGAAGGCGCACCACCGGCAGACCCCCAGGAAGTCGCCGACAAGATCTACGAATGTGCCACCACCGAGACCCCGATCAACAACCCCGTCGGTCTCGATGCCCAGATGCTGATCCAGATGCGCGGCAGCCTGCCTCCGAAGGAGTTCATCGCCAAGCTCGAGGAGCTTCTGCTCCCGGAGACCTGCGAAGTCTAGCTCGCCCCGGGAGGCTGGCGCGGTCGATTGATGTATCGGCTGTGTCAGCCTTCCGGCTTGCTCTGTATCCCGGAGGAGATTCTGATGGTTATCGACAAAGGCATTGCTCGGAAGTTCCCGCTCGATCCCGGCATGCGGATGCTCATCGCCGAGCTGAAGCTGGAGGAAAGAGCGATCCTCAGGCGAGCCGGTTTGCCCGAGGATCTCCTCGTCCAGAAGGAGCCCAAACTCTCCGCCCAGGAGTTCATTCGTCTCTGGGAGGCGACCGAGGCGGAGGTGGGTGATCCGATTGAATTTCCGATCACTGTCGGGACGGCTGCGTCACGGGAGGCGTTCAGCCCGAAGATGTTTTCTTTCCTGTGCAGTCCGAACCTCTCGGTGGGGGTCAGCCGGCTGAGTCAGTACAAGGCTCTGTGCGGGCCGTTCAGCCTCATGGTCGAGGAGACATCGAGGTCGCTTGCTGTCACTCCTGGTGTCGTCGGCGGTGAGGTGAAACTGCCGGAGTCCCTGGCGACCACCGAGCTGGTCTTCGTCCTGGGGATGGCCAGGCGCGCCACCAAGGTCGATATCGCGCCCAGACGGGTGAAGCTGGCGAAACACCGTGCAGCGAGCAAAGTCTATGGGGAGTACTTCGGAGTCGAGCTCGTGTCCGGGGAGACCGTCTCGATGGTGTTCGATCGGGAGGCGGCGTCGGTGCCCTTTCTCTCCGAGAATCAGGCGATGTGGGAAACCTTCGAGCCCCAGCTTCAAAAACGGCTCTCGGAGCTGCGGGGAGACGAGAGCGTGTCGGACCGAGTGTCGGCGGCGCTTCTGGAGCTACTGCCCAGCGGCAGCGCGACGATGGAGTCGGTGGCGAGCAAGCTGGCAATGAGCAAGCGGACTTTGCAGAGACGGCTGAATGAAGATGGGGTTTCGTTCCAGTCCGTGCTCAACGATACGAGGAAGGAGCTGGCGTTGCATTATCTGCGGGAGAAGAACCTGCCGGGTGTGGAGGTGTCCTTCCTGCTGGGGTATCAGGAAGCGAGCTCGTTCTACCGGGCGTTCAGCTCGTGGACCGGCACGACGCCGGAGGCTGTGCGGGGGAAATAAAATATTGGCTCAGTAGGCTAGTGGGCATCGATCAATCCGAGGGGGTTAGCTGAAACTAGTTTCGTGGTAAAAAAGTAGGTTCTGTTGACCTAGACCATTGGTGCAAGAATGAAGCGACCAGTTACGATATCAGAGCAAATGTTATATTCGACGGTTCGAATTGAAACCTTTAATCCGGAAGGGCATGTCGGACTCGGAACTGGCTTCTTCCTGAATATACCAGTTGATGAAGATAGAGAGATTCCTGTATTGGTTACCAACAAGCATGTCGTTTACGATGGGCCGAGAGAGGCAAATTGTGCACGACTTCTGTTTCACCTAAAGGATGATTCTGGATACCCGGTATTCGAATCTGTGAAGCTGACAGTTACTAATTTCACCGAGTGTTGGATTGATCATCCAGACAGTGAAGTTGACCTATGTTTAATGCCGTTTGCCCCGATAGTGCAGCAAGTGAAAAGCACAAAGGATAGAGACCTATTTTGGATAGGACTTTCTTTGGATCGTGTACTTACAGACGATGCTCTAATTGATCGACTGTCCGCGGTTGAGGAGGTATTTATGTTCGATTACCCTATTGGCTTGTGGGATGATGTTAACAATTTCCCGATTATTCGGCGTGGTATCACTGCGAGCCACCCAGGCATAGACTTCAGGCTTAAGCAGATTGGTGCTATTGATATCGCGTGCTTCCCAGGTTCCTCGGGTGCTCCTATTGTACACATTCAGGAAGGAATAATTGTTGATAGAAAAACTGGGGCTGTTGTTCAGGGAAGTAGTAGTTGGGCATTTCTGGGAATCCTCTATGGTGGGGCTCAACAGGATCCATACGGGATGATTGATGTTTGTTCCATTCCAGTTGACTCGCGACCTCTGCAAGTGAAAGGGATGCTCCCAATTAATGTCGGATTTTACATCAAGGCAAAGGAACTGAAAGTTCTCTGTGGTGAGTTTGAAAGGCGAGCCGAAATCGTTTTTCCTGAGATTGAGATGTGACTGGATGAGTGACTTCACCGATGGTCGCTCGCCATAAAGAGATTAAATTCAGCATCATAGCTCGGTATAGACCTGCGGTATGGCGTGAGCACATTGAGCGATTACTATACAATACTCTTGCGGAGTCGTAGTTCAATCGAGTGGTACCGGTATTAGTGACGCCGAACACATCAGGTTCATAAGACCCAATGTATCCCTTGGCATCCCCCGGGTCTGCAAACTCTGTTAGATTCCTTCCCCCAAATGGGTGCTTTTTGTTCTCAATCCTAGTACGGAATGTTGTTGCGGTTCAGCGTCTGTATCCTGATGGCAAAACGATTTTGGCATGTATCGACTGAGAAATTGGGTGCGAACTATATAGCGCCCTTCGAGCATGTTAACTTCAGGATAGAGCGTTCGTCACGTATAATTGTTTGAGACAAAATTGAATTGCTGGAGGACGAGGATGGGAAGCACAGGCTCAGGTAGCTTTTCGGACTATTCAAGCAAGAATAGGGAGTCACAAGGCGGTGATTCTTCTGATGGAGGCAGTGGAGATATCGAATGTCTTAAGGCCTTCAGTGCGAGCTTGGAGGACATTCAGGACTACGAGTTCTTCTTAAAGAGACAGACAGTGCTGACGGTTGGTGCGCAGTTGTTTGTGGAGCATAGAAGCCGAATCGTTGTGGTTGATGGGGATGGGTTGATAGTTGGAGCGCTACCCACAAGGTTAAATTATCTTGCTTCCTGTCTTAGGGCTGGATTTAAGTACATCGGTGTCGTTAGGTCCTCCGGTATGACTCCGATACCATTTACCGAGGCCGACTTCGCTGTAGAGGATTAGTATGGCTGACGAGGTCTTGCTTTTGGGTGAAGTCTATGTAGACTTCAGCCTTGGTGAACATGACGGCCCAGTCAAGATGAGGCTTGGCGGGCTAACCCATGCTGCCCGTGGTCTTTGGGCTTGTGATATTCCATATTCTGTAGCAGCAGTTTGTCCGAGTTATCTAATTGCAGATGCACAAGAATACTTGATGAACCATGGCTGTGTGGAGTTTTCTGTCATTGGAGTTATTGAGGGGGCACCAAATGTAGTGGTGATCAGAGACGCCAGGGAGGTTGGTAATCAGGGCTACGAGGATTTGCTACGAGACCGCAGACGATTAGGTGGTGATTTATGGCCCGCGAAGATAGAAGAGTACTTTCACGTTGTTATATTCCCAGGAACGCTTTGTCTGGCTTCCCTCGCCAAACATTTTAATTCAGAAGCTAGTATTACTATAGACATCGCATACGGTGTCGACAGTCTTGATGATCTGATTCCAATATCTGGAAAGATTTCTGAAATTGCCATTTCAACCTCTTCGGAGCTCTTTTCGTCTTTGGATACGAAGAATGCTGACGAGTTAATTAGCCTGTTTAGGCCTTTTTCGTCAAGGCTTTTGCTCAAGGAGAATCGAGGTGGCAGTCGATTATTCAATCTGCAAAACTCTAGTTGTGAAAAAGTGTTTGCAGACCTTAGGGACAGCACCGTAAATTCGGTCGGGGTCGGTGATGTCTTTACTGCTGTTTTCGCGGGCTACTCAAGGTCTATTGGAGACGATGCAGTTTGGCGGGGTATGCAAGCTGCTTCGAGATATTCGCAGACTACTGATGTTGACGATTTTAAGAGAGGTGTGCAGCGAGATTTAGCTTTGGATGTAGGTGATGTGCGTAGCCTCGGTGGTGTTTCGTTGCCATGGTATGATCGACCGGCCTTAGATATATATCTTGCTGCTCCCGACTTTTCCTATGTCGATAGGCATGAAGTTGAAATCGTGGTTGAGGCATTGAAGTATCATAATTTTGTTGTTCGTCGACCAGTCGTAGAAAATGGGGAAGCGAAACTCGGAACGCCTCCTAAAGAACTAGTGAAGTTTTACCGAAAGGACTACGATCTGCTGAAAGACTGTTCACTAGTGTTTGCTATCCCTTTGCAGAGGGATCCTGGTGCACTAGTGGAAATAGGGATTGCAATAGAGCTAGGAATACCTGTTGTCACATACGATCCGCGCTCTGAGGCTAATAATACAATGGTTGTTTGTGGTAGCTATTGCTATTCGTCTAGTCTCGATTCATGTATCAATGCGACGTTTGAGTGTCTGTCCAAGAAGCTAATGAGGAGTCTATGAAGACAGTAGGTCTGCTAGCTTCGGGCGGCTTAGACTCTACAACAGTCGCATATTTATTGCTAGAGGCAGGCAAGCGAGTGCAGCCGATGTTTTTCGATTATGGGCAACATTGCGTTGAGAAGGAGTGGCGGCGTCTCAATGAAGTGATGCCTGCTGGAAGCAACCCACCTGATAGGAGTTGCATATCAGACTTATATAGAGGGTCCAGCTCTCGCCTTATAGTCGAGGCCGACTTATGGCGGACCGAGGTGCGGGATGATGACCTATATGTTCCATATAGGACACTCTTATTCTTTTCCGCTGCTGCCGCCCGCGCACAAACTTTGGGTGTTCTCGAGGTGTACACTGGCTTTATTAATAGCAATCACGCTAAGGAGATCGATTGTTCCGCAGCCTTCTTGAATCAGTTGGATCGTTTGACCGTGGAGGTTGGACCTGTTCGATTTGAATCACCTTTTAGATATTCGTCGAAAGTTGATGTAACTAGAGAGGCGCTACGTCTCGGTGTCCCCATTGGCCTCACGTATTCTTGTCAGGCTTCCAGTATGTATCCTTGCGGTGCTTGTCCTAACTGTGTAGAAAGGTTGACGGCTCTGCGTACAGCGGGTCTGTTGCCATGAGTACCTTTTCTAAGTTTAGTACTATAGAGGTACTTGCTTCTGCACGAATGGTTGCAGATTTTGCCACAGGAGAGGGATTGGAAGGTGGGAGTTATAGAATTGAGCGTGCATGTTACAGCCATCTTGGAGCGGTGTTGGCCGATTCCATTCTTCAAACAGGCCTTAATTACACGTCGGTCGTGCGACCACGTGTAGATCGAATTTTGGCGGAGTTTCCCGATGCCGATAACACTGAGTTTCTTCTGTCAGTCGTTTGTTCTAAGCGTACAAGTCAGTTCTTGAATTGGACACATCCAGTCAAGCTATCGCGGTTTGAGGAATTAGTTTGGTCGGTTTATGGAGTAGGTGTAAGAAACGCAGCGGATCTCAGATGTCAACTCGCTGACAGTCACTTTTCCTTTTTACTTCAGGAGATCAACGGAATCGGTCCAAAGACGGTGGATTATATGGCTTGCCTTGTTGGAATCGAGTCTATCGCAGTTGATCGCCATATAAGGAGGTACGCGGAGCGCGTTGGAATACAAGCATCGGAATATCAGTTCCTGAAACTAGTATTTTCTTACGCTGCAGATCTTCTTTCGTTATCACGGAGGGAGTTTGATGCTTGGATATGGCACCGAGAGACCAGTGCGATTCGCTGACAAGATCAATGAGAGCAATCTGTCACTTATAGGAATGCGCAATTTCAGAACCAAAAGGGGACTCTATGTGAGCAAATAAGAATGGAAATCGTGGACTATAACTATCTCGCAAATCTCAATTTCAGAAGTAGTGCTGGACGTGTAAGGTCAGATATTCGAACGGATCTCGTCTATGCGCCTCACTTCTCCGCAAGCTTTGATGTAATTCCGGAGGAAATCTTTGAACACTTAAGAACGCTGGTAAAGGCACACAAGTTCTATGCGAGTCCACCAATCACTCTTGAAAGTCCAAAACGAAGCGGGCTTACCAGACCAGGAAGCATTCTCGATCCACTAAATCGTTTACTTTATCAGGTGTTGGTAGATCAAATAGCTGTGGATGGTGAATCACAGATCGATAGAGACAATGTATTTAGTCAGGTGTTGCTGGAAAGTGATCCTGACTCTGAGATGTTTGTCCATGCGAGTGACTGTTACTCAAAATTTCTCGACAAGATCGAAAGAGCCGCAGAAGATAGTGAATATGTTTTAGAGGCGGATATCAACTCGTTTTTTGAACGAATCTACCATCATAGCTTGGTTAACTTTCTGTCTGGCGTCTGTCAAGATCAGCAAGCTGTAAAGTCTCTTAGCCAGTTGCTATTCGTTTTTACTCAGAAGGACTCTCATGGGATCATTCAAGGGGTCTTTCCATCTGACTTTCTCGGGAACATATACCTGTGCCCCTTGGATGCTGATTTAAAAATTTTGGGACAAAGATTCTGTAGATATGTAGATGACATCTATTTGTTCTTTGACAGCCGCAAGGATGCCTTTAAGCGGCTGGGATACCTATGTCAATATTTGCGCAGAGAAGGCTTAAACCTCAACGAATCTAAGACCTCGATAAAGAGGTCAGAAAAACTAGTCACGAAAGACAAAGCCGTGAAGGATTTATTTGATGAGGCTAGAAAGGAGGTCGAGGCTCAAGAAATTCTATCGAAGGATGTTTCGTATGGATTTGCCGGCGAGTGGGAAGATAGCGAAGTACTGCCATCCATGGAAGATGATTCAGGTTGGCAAGACTTTGAGACAAGGGCAGTGGAACGTCTGTTTGACTATAAAGTGGAAAACAAAGCTCTTTCAGATGTTATTGATAGATTCTGTCTACCGATTCTGGCTGCGTCACATTCAGACCTGGCCGTAGCGTCGTCAATAGAAGGCATTCAGAGACGTCCACATATGAGCAGGGATTATTGCAGATATCTGGCTTCCTTAGCCAAGCGCGATGACGCAGTAGCCAAAGAGCTCGGAGACCTATTGATTTCTGATGATATTGTCTATGATGCTCAACGAATGTGGATTCTTGCAGCTGTTCTACAGACAAAATACCATTCAGAGGCTCTTGTAGATCATTGCATTAGGGTACTCAGAAGTCGGGAATATCATCAGGCTGTTCGCGCCCTTGCTTGCATCTATGCCGGCGCTAGAGGAGCTGCGGCTCAACGCCGAATTGTGAAACAGTATTACCAGAGTGAGGAGTCAGAATATGTTCGTTCCGCCATCTTGTACACGTCCAAGTATTTCCCAAAGAACGAGCGCGATACTTGCATTACTAGTTGGGGGGGTCACTCCGTCACGAATAGTATAGTAGCAAAGACTGTAAAGGAGCTATCTAAGAGGTTGTGACCAAGCAGAGTGAATCGGCGCGAAGGTAGACTGGGAATTTCTGGCGCAGCCCCTGGCGAATATGTAGTTGCTTGCTCCCATTACGCCCACAAAGATCTCTGCTCTCCTAACCTCTCCGGTATCGCGGTCGGTGATCCATGCTCCCTGCCCTGCAGAGTCTACGAAGAACTTCTCGCCGGCTCTGTGGTCCTGCTGCATGACGACGTCGCGCTTCTTCTGCCACTGTCGGAGCCGCCGGCCGAATTGTGGGTAGCTCAAGCCGGTC
>JAGQHH010000266.1 GCA_020431945.1 Cyanobacteria bacterium HKST-UBA02
GTCCATAGACTTTCATGCCCCAGCGCACGACTTCGGGGTTGAGAGGCTCGCCCACGCTGAGAATATGGCGGAGGCTGGCGAGACTGTGGCGGTAGACAGCTTCATCACCCGCTTTCATGAGCATGCGAAGGGCGGTGGGAGCGGTGTACCAGACAGTGACCTTGAGCTTGTCGATGACGTTGTACCAGCTATCGGCGTCGAAGCGACCTTCATAGCTGACCACCGAGATGCCGTTGGACCAGGGACCAAAGATACCATATACGGTGCCGGTCACCCAGCCGGGATCGGCGGTGCACCAGTAGATATCGTCTTCTTGCAAGTCCAGCACCCACCTGGTGGTCATATGGTGCCCGATGATATCGTTATGGACGTGGACAACCCCCTTGGGTTTGCCTGTCGTACCGGAGGTATAGAGCAGGTAGAGGGGATCTTCGGGATCCATACGCTCGCATTCCAGCTTGTCGCTTTCGGCGTTCAACAGGGCTTCATAGCTGTATTCGCGCTCACCGAGCTTGGACTCATCGCCGCCCACCACGATGACATAGGCGAGATCGGGAAGCTCTTTGCGAATGCTGTCGAGCTTGGGCTTCAGTTCGGGATTGGTGATGATCACGGTTGCTTCGGAGTCCTGAAGCCTGTCACGCAGAGCATCAGGACCAAAGGCCGAGAAGAGGGGTCCGGCGATGGCGCCAATCTTGGCGATGGCTACGGTGGTGACATAGAGCTCGGGAACTCTCGGGAGGAAGACGAACACTCTGTCCCCCTTCTCCACGCCCAGTTTCTTGAGGGCATTGCCGAGCTTATTCGACTGCTCATAAACATCCTGGAAGGTGAGCTTGGACAGCTTATTCTTGGCATCGATGGCATAGAGGGCGACTTTGTTGCGGCGGCCGTCGGACATATGCCGATCCACGGCGTTGTAGGCAGCGTTTATCTTGCCGCCGGCGAACCAGTCGAGCTCGCCACGAGCCTGATCCCAGTCGAAAGTCTGATAGGTCTTCTCGTAATTGACCAGATTGGGGTTGATCGGACACTTTTTGATGATTTCCTGCCGCCCGGTCTGGGGAAGACTCTGCCCGGGACTCGCTGTAATCTCGGTCTTGGCCGAAGATTTGCCTTTAGCTTTGCCGGGTGGATCGACGAGTTTCATTTAGTGCACCTCCAGAATTCAGATGAGCGTTCGGCGAGCGTCCGTGGCGCCCTGAAAACAACGCTTACTTGACAAGCGTCCTGCTTGCGAAGTGCCTATATTACCGCTTTTTTGTCGGGATTGAAGCTCTTCTTGTTATACAGATTAGAATAGGTGGGTAAGGTATAAAGACATAAGGGGAAAACAAGGGCATGCCCACCTTTACCGAACACAAGATGACGGCACTCAAGGCACTCGAGAACAACAACCTCAGGGACGCCGAGAGACACTGGCAATCGGCCCTCAATGAAGCCGAGAGCTACGGCAAGAACGACGGTCGTTATGCCCTGAGCATCGACAATCTTGCCCTGGTGGCTTTCAAAATGGGCCAGCACGCCAAAGCCGAGCCTCTCTACAAGCAGGCCCTTGCCATAAGAGAGGCCAATCTCGCTCCCAAGGACAAAGACCTCGCCACCTGCTACAACAACCTGGCAGTGATCTATTTCAAGCAGAACAAGTATCCCGAGGCTGAGCAGAATTTCAAGAAATCTCTGGCCATTCGGGAAGAGGTTTGCGGGCGGAACAGCGGGGAGGTCGGAAGCGTGCTCTATCAGCTGGGCATGCTCCACCACGCTCAGAAGAAATACCCCCAGGCTGAGGACTTCTACAAACAGGCCCTGGAGATAAAGAACAAAGTCTTCGGTCCGGATCACATAGAACTGGTCCATATCCTCAAGAACTTCGCCCACCTTCTCAGAAAGACAGGTCGCGAGCCCACTGCGGATCAGATGGCGACCTTCGCAAAAACCATCGAAGAAAAGAACAAGTAACGGCTGATGCCCGCTAACTGTGCCTATTGCGGACAGGCAGTCGATGGTGACGGATTTATCTGCTCGCATTGTGCCGGCTCGCCCCAGGCGCCCCTGGAATATAGCTTCGAAGCCATGCAACATTCACTGGATTCGGTAGCTCCGGCGCCTCATGCGTCTCACGCTCATCATGTCACCCATGTCTATGCCGAACCTCCGGTGGAGCTGTTTGAGGACAGCGAGCCGGAGATGATTCAAGTCAAACCAGAACGCACCGCCAGGTTCTCCAGCACCGAGATCAAAAGGACTGCGAAGCCGAAAGAGACAAAGCAGGTTCCGGCTACCAAAGAGAAAAAGAGTAAGAGAGAGCGCAAGGCTCCGGCAGTAGACTGGAAGAAACAGAAAATCCATGGGGACTTCACAGCCAGGACGAAAGCAATCAAGGTATTTCTTCAGACCCCCATCGCAATTGTCTTTCTGCTTTCGATCTTTCACAGTTTCGAGTCCAACCAGCCGATTATGGCCTTTATAACTTTTGCCGTGGCTGGCGTGGTGCTTACCCTTATCGGCTTCATCTTCAAGGTCGTTCTCTTTTTCCGCAACAACTCCTGGACTCGATTCGCCACATATATCTATCACCACCGGCCTCCGCAAGAATGCCAGGTAAAACTGATTTCCGCCCGTCCGCCATATACGGTGAGTGAGCTGGTAGTGATCAGCCAGTCAGGCAAACAACAGAAAAGAAGCCGATTGAAAGTAGTCCATACCAATGCCAATCCAGCATTGTTCATGCGAAGCACCGAATCGAACAGGCTGCCTGATGACACCTACCGAGGCTCCCTTAGAAGAGGCAGCACCGAGGGGCTCGATGCAGCCATAGTCACCATCGGCGATTGCCGTTACTGGTGCGTGCCGGATAGAGATTGATCTAGAGATGCCTAGGGAATTCTAAGAACCCTGATATAGCGGTATGAGTCGAAATAAGTGTGGATGTCCGAATTCTTCCAGACACCATCGTTCCAGTCGTTCGTAAATACGCTTCCATTCGGTCCGATTATCCCGCAATGGGCTTTTGGACCGATATTTCCCCGGGGCAGGGGGTCCATGAAAGCGACAAGAACATCTCCGGGCTTGGCATTCTTGCGCACCGCAGCATCGTCGATGGGCTCTTCGCCGCCATCTTTGATCACATATTCGCTGGCCTCGGGTGGTCCCTTGAGAATCTGACGTCGCATATAGAGAGTCACCGCGCTACCCACATGTTTCACCCCGGCAACCTTGAGGACATTGCTTACCGAAGCCGCACAACCGAGACCGCCGGACTTGAGACCGTATCCGGTCCTCCACATCTCCTTGCCGACACAATCACGAGCAGCACTGGCAATCTTCTCGCCGGTGCTCTCGGCAAACGCCGGATGCGAGGCGGCGGAAAATAGAGCTAGCAATGCAAGAGCTATAAACTTCCTTCTGGCTGTCATCTCGATCTCCGAACGGGGCGAGATTCTCTATTCTAACGCCAGAGGAAATACTGTGCTCCGACGACGAATGCCGTGATGATCATGAAGACGTAGGAAGCCAGACGGAAGGACTTGTTCACCGGATTATTCTTGTTCTGACCGGGTCTGACCATCATAGAGCGCCAGAAGAGCAGGCCTGCAGCCATCGCCAGGACTATCGGAACCGAGAAGTGGATAAAGAAGATAGGCAGGAATTGGTTTCGGGCAAGCCAGACCTTGGTCGACTTATGAGGGACATAGACCCTGGAGTCGGTACTATCCGGCTTGTTATTGCCGCAGGCCTTGCGACCATCCCAGCCGAAGAGCAGCACCTCTCCCCCCTTGCGAGTCTGGAAGAACTGGGCGTTCCGGTTGGCTGCCCTTATATAGAAGGCGGTAGTGGTGAACTTGTGGTCCGGATCGAGCTTGAGCATGGCATAGGCGACGATCTGCCCCTTGGTCGGCGGCCTCTCCCCGGCGATCAAACCGTCGGTCATGAGATATTCACGAATAGGCTTGTCTTTGAAGATCTCGTAGCGGACCGAATAGATCTTCAGGTCTTCCTGGGCGTTGGTGAAGGGGTTCAGATACTTGAACTGGCTCTCTGAATTCTTCACGAGCTCGCTCGGATAACTACCGGTGCCAAGGTAAAAGTTGCCGATCTTCTGGTAGAGGTCCCGGGCGGTCATCAGGACCTTAGCATCCGGCGAGTCCATCTTGTAGAGAACGACCCCGGACTCCGAGCGCAATCCTTCCGGAATCTCGACGAACCAGAACTGGCGCTCCATCACCGAATCGATCCACTGCAGGGCCATGGCGGTTACAGAGCTGTCGTACACCATATACGGAAGGTGCATGCCGAGATTGTCGTCATTGATCACACAACGCCCGGACGAACCAATCGATACGCGCATAGAGCCGCACGGAGTCATATAGATCTCGGAGGGTCCGAGAGCCACATCCTCTGCCACCACCGCCGGTTTCACGAACTCGGGCGGCTTGATGGGGTTGTTCATGTAAAGGAAGACGCCACCGCCAATGAGAAACAAAAGTACCAGGGTCGGTATGAGAAACTCTTTCACGGACCTGATGGCGGAGACCATGCCATCGCTCTTGCTCACTACATCACGAGAAGCGCTGATCTCACGCAGGGCGAGAACAGTACTGGATTCCTGATCGTCGTAATCCTCCTCGAATCCATCTTGATAGCCATCCTCCGAAATAGGAGGACCACCCTTGCGAACCGGGCGTTGAGAGCCACTTTCGAACGACTCCTGCCTGGCCATGGGAATACTGCCGCCGTCATGCCATCCCGAATCGTCACCCGGAGCAGGTCCTCCGGGACCGTCCTGTCTCTGGGCGAAGATGTTTTGAATCGGTGACTGGGGACCGGTTCCCTGCTGGGAGTGAAAGTCGTTGACCTTGGATGCGAGGTGATCGAGATAGGGATCGTTGCTCGGATCATTTCGGCGTGGTGGCACCGGTGGTTGCGGGTTCTTGGGAGCAGGAATCGGCGGCATCCAGGACGGCTGACCCTCGCCTTCGAAGATCCCTTCCTGCGAAGCCATAGAAGGCGTCTTGGGTGGCGGGACCGGTGGCATGAAACTGGGGACCTGCTCTCCCGGCTGTTCGAAACCCGGTCCACCGGGCTGTTGAGGATTCTGGGGAGGAGGCGGGGGCGGCTGGGGATAAGGATCCTGCGTACCCGAATTTCCCATACCCGAATTTCCCATACCTGGATCTTGGGGCGGCATGAATCCGGCGTCACCGGGCATTCCTGGAAATCCCGGCTGCCCCATCGGCATGCTTTGAGAATTCATATTTGGAGAATTCATGTCTTGAGACGGCTGCGTCGAAATCACTCCGGACTCGTTAACCATTCCTGGCTGCGGAGGACCACCCCAGGGAGGAGCAGGAGCCTCGTCAGGTCGAGGGGGAAAGCTCGGCAATGGCTGCGACGGCGGCTGCGGAGGCACAGGCGGCTCTGGCTGCGGGGGGAAAGGTGCCTGTGCCTGCGGGGGAAAAGGTGGCTGCGGCTGTGACGGGGCGGCCGGCTGCGGCGGCCCCCAGGGCTGATTGGAGCCATTGGACGGTCCTGGTCCGCCGGGAAAAGGCGATTCCGGAGCAGGCATCCCGGGAGCAGGCATTGCCGCTGCAGGCGAACCGGGTACAGGCATACCCGGAGAAGGCAAACCCGGAACGGGCATCCCCGGTGCGGGCATCCCCGGCGAAGGCATCCCCGGTACGGGCATCCCCGAGTTATCAGACGGCATGTTGCCCTGCGGAGAGGGAGTACTTTCCTTCCACGCCTGGGCGGCCCGGCGATTCTCCTCGATCCTGGCGAGCAGCCCATCATATCCCTGCCTGGTCCTGACGACCATCTCGTGGCCCGGTCCAAGAGAAGACTCCATAGTGCTCAGAACCGTTTCGTAGGTGCGCCTGGATTCCTGGTAACTCCCGATAGATTCCTGGGTCCGGGCGATCTTGACCATGAGATTGAGCATGTCCGGATGGTTGCTTCCCAGGATCTGATGCCCTATAGACAGGAGCCTTTGATATACGGGAAGTGAATCACGGAAGCGATTGAGAACGTGAAAACTATCGCCAAGCTTCTGCAGAGGATAAGCAAGCTCCGGGCTGGTCGGCCCGTGGATCATCTCCAGGGTGCTCAGGACCTGGATATAAAGGGCAGCGGCATCTTCGAATCGCTGCTCGCCGAAGAGCGATTCCGCCCTGGCCAGAGCGGCGTTGACATCCTGCTGCTGTAAGTTGCCTGAATTCATGCATTAACAAAGGGTTGGGTATCAATACTTCACCACAGTGACTCTAAAAAATATCGCTATATGGGATCTTTTTCGATAGTTTAAGGAAGAAGTCTGATTATTATATGCCCAGCAGCCCAGCCAGCCGGGCGATTTCAGTGCCCGTCCCGGTCCGGACCCGATGCCCTCTTCCGACCAACGTCTTGTAAATTTCTCAAAGAAGCATCGATAACCGAGACTCCCGGGGAGCTTTTCTCCAGCACCGGGTCGAGAGGACGATTGCGTAAGTATGATTCCAAAAAACGGAAACAGAGGTTCGTCAGAGCAGCCCGACGCGGAGAGGCGGCGATGTAATCACGGGCGGTATCAAACTCGGGAGGAATTCCGCCGGCGAAATCGAAGTGGCTGGCTTCATCGATAGAAGCCAGAACCTTCGGAGAGTTAGCCATTTTGAAAAGATACAGATCTCCCGGTCCTCGCTTGATGAGCTTCTCCCGGCCGCCATACTGAAACATCACCGGAATTCGTATCGAAGCCAGATCGTTTTTTCCGCAGACACAATAGACCTGATGGTTAGCCGGTCCGGAAAGAGAGACGACAGCCCTGATATCTTCCCTGGCATAAGAAGGGTCTGCTCCGGCTACAAGCAGCGCCGTCCAGGCCCCGAATGAGTGCCCGATCAGGGCGATTCTGGCCGGGTCGATTCGAGACGCGAAGGGCGAGGCGCCACTCAGGTTTTCCGCCAGCAAGAAATCGAGAGTCTCGCCGGTCTGAATCGGCCTGTAGCTGTAAGCTGTTCGCCCCCATCGCGATCGGCTCGACAGCCCGGAATCTCTCAGGAAGTAAATGAAATCCCAGATCCTCTTCGACCGGTCTTTCGATCTCGGCACCGGGGTATCGATCCGGGAAGAGAATTCCCGGTCGTGGAAGTCGGGAGCCGCGACGATATAGCCTTTTCTGGCCAGGCACTCGGCTAAGAAAAAGGAAGCGTCCCCGCAGCCGGCGGCGCCATGACAGTAAACCACCAGCGGATGCCCCCCCTTTTCCACGGGTGACTCCAGAGCCAGTCTGGTTTTGAGTTTTCCGGCTCCGAGAATGTATTCATAGTCTTTCTCCTGCTCGCCGGTGGGATACCAGATAGCCACCTTGTAGGCAAAGGATCTGGCGCCTTCATGACGAAGCTCCCGGATCCGATAGCCTACATTGGACCCCTTGAGGAGGTCGGCCGCCAGAGTGCCGGCTCCTGCCCTCGCACCACCGACGATACCACCGCCAGGCGCTGTCTGCTCCCGACCGGTAGCGGACGAAATGGATACCAGAAAGAAAAGTACGAGGAGCAGAACTCCTCGTACCCCGTAATGACTGAACGGCAATGGCTTAAGAATCGCCGAAATGTCTCTCGTCGGTCAGGAAGCCCAGGGCGAGACCGGACACTGCTCCAACAACCGCGCCCCAGACAGCGCCACCGGCAAACCCGAAATAAGGATCCACCGAGATGGGAAGCGGCCAGTATTTGATGATTTCGAAGGAGGCTCCGCTGACCACCGCTCCCAGAACCGCCAGCACCAGCATGGCAGTAACCGGAAATGACAATCCCGAATCCTGTTGTTCTTTTTTAGCCATCTTCAACCTCGAATATCTTTTGCCGACCTTGATTTTAGTTAAGCTTCGGGCTTCACCAACGCCAGCCAGTATAGCACTCGAGGTAGCCTTCGTGACTCAAGGCTGCTTATCGATAGTCGGAGAATTAACACGCCGGCAAAAGGCAATCCCTGCGACAGTTTTGGCATCCCGGATGGCGCCGCTCTCGACCATCGACCAGGCCTCATCCACCGACAGCTTTACAACATCGGTCTCTTCATCCATATCGAGATTCTTGCCCTCGAAGACGAGATCGCTGGCGTGGTAGAGGTAGAGCACCTCGTCGCAGAACCCCGGCGCCGAGTAGAGACTGGTGAGGGTTCGCCACTGGCTTGCCCGGAAACCGGTTTCTTCGATTAACTCTCGTTGAGCCGCAAGAAAAGGATCTTCCCCCTTCTCGATGCGTCCGGCCGGCAGCTCGATGATCGTCTGATCCAGCGAATACCGGTACTGCCTCACGAAAAGCAGCTCGTGGTCGCTACTCTGAGCGGCGATCACAACCCCGCCGTTGTGCTCGATCACCTCTCGCAGAACCGTGGTGCCGTCGGCAACCTGCAAAGTATCGATCCGTAAATTGATGATGTGACCATCGTGAATGCGCTCTGTCTTGATTCTGTCTTTCAGTGTAAATAAAGTCACCGTCGGGCTCCGCTGGATTCTACAGGAGTCTACCTGAATAAGTGCGACCCATAGTATCGGATAAAAGTCCGGAATGCGTACAAACCTTGTGTGCAAGAATAAAGGACCATGAATTATCAAGAATCGGTAGCGTTCATCGAGAGCCTGGCTCCCATGGTGGAGTCTCCCAGCCTTGCAAGAATCAAGGCTTTTCTCTCATGGCATGGCTCGATTCAAAACGAGATCCCCACGATTCATGTCGGGGGTACCAATGGCAAGGGCTCCACGGCAACCATCGTAGACTCGCTTCTGCAGGCCCTCGGTCTCAAGGTGGGCAGGTTCATCGGTCCCCATCTCCTGCGCTGGAACGAAAGGCTGAATATCAACGCCAGAGCCATCGACGACGAGCGATTCGCCGAGCTGGTGACCAGGGTGAAAGGACTCTCCGAAAAGTTCGCCGGTGAGTATCCGGACCTCGGTCCCCTGAGCTGGTTCGAGATCCTCACCGCCATGGCTTTCATCTATTTCAAAGAGGAAGGCTGCGATTACCAGGTGCTGGAGGTCGGACTCGGCGGCAACTTCGATGCCACCAATGCTGCTGACAACGTCTGCGGAACAATCATAACCAATGTCGATCTGGACCACACCCAGATTCTCGGGGATACAGTGGAAAAGATCGCCTCGGAAAAGGCAGGCATTATCAAGCCAGGCATCCCCGTTTTCACCCAGGCCAGAGGTGCCGCCCTCGATGAGATCCTCAGGCAAGCCGCTCAAATGGAAAGCCGCGTCTATTCAGGGGATGCTCCGCCGGCCTCCGGAACCCTTCTTGCCGGAGTGATACGCGAGCACCTGGACGAGCTCCTGGACTCCATTTCCCTTCGCGGTCCCCACCAGCGCAACAATGGTCGGCTGGCTCTTTTCAGCCTGAGCCTCATCGAAGACCTCGACAGGCCCGTGGCGGCTCTGGGAGAGCAGGTAGTGAGCAGGCTCAAGGACGGTCTCTCGCGAATCTACTGGCCGGGACGGCTGCAAACTTTGCACACGAACGGCAACGAGAACGACATCATTCTGGACGGTGCCCACAATCCAGCCTCGGCAAGAGTCCTCAGAGTCGCCCTGGATCAACTGGGCTTGAAGCGCTGTTGTTTCGTCCTGGGCTTCTATAGGAGCAAGGATGCCGAGGGCTTTCTCAAGAGCCTCCCGGGCAAGGACGACCGGGTCATAGCTTGCCGCCTCCACTCCCGCCGGAGCGCCTATTCGCCCGAGGCGATCATGAAGATGTGCAAGGATCTCGGAGTGAGCGTCAAGACTGTCGAGTCGGTGGCGGAAGGTATCGAAGAGGCGCTGGCCAGCCGCCTTCCTGGCGAAACTATCGTGGCCACGGGAAGCTTTGCAGTACTAAAGGAGACCATGGAGCTCTTCGGCTGGCAGAGCGTCGACATGGGCACCCCGCTGGGCTTGACATAACACTTCTTGAAACACCACTTATGGTATAAAATCACGAATCTCATGACAGAAACCAAGAAAAGACTGAATCTCAGCGGGCAGGTGCGACACCAGGGCATGCCCGTATCCGGCGTCCGGGTAAGGCTCTTTCAGCAGTACCAGCTGGATGGCAGCGGCTCTTTTCTTGCCTCCAGCCCGCTTGACGTGAAAGAGACAGCCAGAAAAGGCGAGTTCGAATTCCATGTACCGCCCGGGTTTTATTGCCTGGAGGCAATTCCCACGAGCGATAACCGCCTCTTGAAGTGCAAAGTGGAGAATATCAGGGTCGACAAAAGCTCGACCACATACGACATAGGTCTCAAGCCGGGTACTGTTTTGAGAGGCAGCATTGCCACTACTGGCGGTGAGCTTGTCAGAAGCGGCGAAATCATGGCTCTCGGGGTCGAGCCCAGCTCTTACTGGTCCCTGGCGCCGATCCAGGAAGACGGCTCCTTCTCTCTGGTTCTGCCGAGAGGTCGATTCCAGCTTCTCTCGAGATCATCGCCGGGTGAGAATGATGATACTGATTCCAGTGGCAAAGAGTTTGCCTATCTGAGCACCAGCCTCGGCGTCATCGACGTGTATGGAGACGAGACCCTGGAGCTTGTCCTGCCAGAGCTGCTCCGCTTCGCAGGCGAGGTCGTCGATGTTTTCGGTCACCCTGTAGTCGATGCTCTGGTCACCCTCGAGCCGACGGAACAGGAAAACAGTCCCAGTATCGGCGAGCTGAACCTGGATGTTTCGACTCTGACAAACGAAAAAGGCAAATTCGAGCTCCATGTAGAACCGGGCATCTACGATCTTGCCATTCAGCCCCGGGATGCCACCAAGCATTTCGGAATCAGGGAAGATGCGGTGAGAATTACCAGTGCTGCTATCCGCAAATACACCCTGGAAGAAGGCTATCGAATGGAAGGTGAGGTCAACTTCGAGGATGACCCCCTCCCGAATTGCCTGGTACGCGTCCAGGCCGCCGAATCGGATCGGGAATTCATCACCAAAACTGATCCCAGAGGCAGATTCGGAGTCAGCCTTCCCGGGGGCACCTATCTGCTGGTAGTCTCAGCCCACCCGAAAAATTCCCCGACAGTGAAGATCGATGGCGCCGAGCACAGCGGTCTCGCCCCCTGGGCCCGCATGATAACAGTCAGCGGCGACACCCATGCCGAAGTCAAACTCAAGACCGGAACGGCTCTCCGGGGAAGGGTTCTAGACGATTCAGGTCAGGCCAGATCCGGAGTCAAGGTTTCAGTGTTCGCTCTCGAAGAAGAAGAGAAAAGCGACTCCCAGGAACCGGCAGGAGAAAGGCTGAACCGCGCTCTTGCTCACGCAGTAACGGATTCGGACGGACGTTATTCGATTTTCCTCTCCCCCGGAGACTATTTCCTGGTGGTCCACAAAGACTTCGACCATGGCGTTCGCATAAAGATGGGCCAGGAGCCCGCCAATGTCGACATCAACTGGCACGGATGGTGCCAGGTGCGATTCGAGCTCACCGGCGAAGACGACGCCAGAGTGCCTCGCTGCCAGGTGAAATACCATCCGTACGGGCAACCCGACGAAGAACAAGAAGGCGATTCCCATCTTCCTTTCGGCTATGTGATGACCGGCGATGACGGCAAATGCTGCCTCACTCTCCCTGCCGGGGTCTACTCTTTCCTTTTCAGCCCGCCCCAGGCAGGCTCATATGACTCGAAAAATATCCGTCAGCTATCAATCAGTAAAGATCTGAGCAAAAAAGTAATTCTTCCTCTGAAGACTGGTGATCTGGCCAGGGATCTAGATTGAATATCCTTTACGAATAGACTCTCCACGATATACATTTAAATTATGGAGTCTGTTGTCATAAGCATAAAAAACATAGGATATTGTGAAGGAAGCCCTTACTTTTGCTCAAAAAACCCGTCAGAAATTCTGTTGAACGGGATTAATACTTAGTACAACCGAGGGTCAATACGTGAGCGAAAACACGCAAAAACGACGGCGACCAAAAGTGCCCACCAGCCCGTGGGATATTCTCATTGCCTCCGTAGAGCAGGCCATGGAGAAAGGGCAGTGGGAAGAATCCGAGCGCCTGGCCCTTTCGGCACTGGAAGAAGCCGAATGCTTCGAGCCGGACGACCGGAGACTGGGCATCACTCTCGAGCTAATGTCCGAAATTTACTACATGATTCAGGAATACAACAGAGGAGCACCGGTAGTCCGCCGCCTCCTCCAGATGTATATCCGCTGCCTCGGACCGGACCATATCGACACCGGCACGGTAACCCACAACGCAGCCATGCTCTATCACTCCTGGGGAAAACACACAGAAGCCGAGCCCTTCTATGTCCAGGCCCTGAGAATCAAGAAAAACCGCCTCGGCAGGTCTCACCCCCAGGTCATGACCCTGCTCGGACACTACATCCAGCTTCTCTACCAGACAGATCGAGTGAAAGAAGCCGAAGAACTCAAATCCACAGCCATCGCAGTCTCCTCCGGAAAGTTCACCCGTTCCGGCCAGTGGACCGCAATCCCAACCCCCGCGGAAGATTCAGCCCTTTTTACCGAAAAGGGCTGAGCCCCACTCCGGGGATCGGAAGAGGTTTGAGAGAGAATCTCAAGGTCCTCGCTCAGGCGAGATCGCATCTGCGCACGCGCCCTGGCATCTGAGAGAATCTCAAGTTTTGCTGCTCGGGTCCGAGCCAATTTGAGAGAGAATCTCGAGCTCCTCGCTGGCAATTCCCCTGGTTTTGAAAATATGACTCAGAGATCAACTTTTTCGGAAATTTCTTGATCTCAGAGTCATGTCACCCCCAGACCAGAGAGAATCCCGGGTTTCTAGCCCATTCATGAGAGACGGTTTCGAGATTCTCTCTCAAAACCCGAACCCAGCCCTAAGCGCCACTCTGCGACTGAACCGCTTCGTCCAGATAGACCCTTCGTCGCTGGCAGTCCCGGATTAGAAGAACGGCTTTGTCCTCGGACAGCTGTCCGAGCTCGATCAGACGCAGGGCCTTCACCGCGGACATGAGGACGGACTGGTCGAGCAATCCCAGCTTCACAAGAATCCGGCTGACGTCTCCACCGTTCTCGCTTTG
>JAGQHH010000267.1 GCA_020431945.1 Cyanobacteria bacterium HKST-UBA02
CTGCCGCACCTCCATCTGCAATTTGAGCGCCATGGCAAGGCTGGCGGGCTGGCAGTCGGTGCATTCGAGAATTACGTGCCCGAGGGGCTTGCGGCAATTGGTATGGGGGAGAAGCATTTCCAGCTCTTCAGGAGCAAGAAAGCCTGCCCTGGTCAGAAGCTCCCCCAATCGGGCCACCTCTCCCGACCTGGACTCGAAGCCTTCCTCTTCGAGCATCGATTCGAGAGTCTTGATTGCCATGGTTCGAGAGGCCCGGTCGCTGACATAGGGATTTTCGTCAGTCATGAGCATCCGCAGAATCCGCTCGGGAAGACTCGTGCTCTCCGCGAGGACCAGCCTCACATCCGGACTGGGATCTCTTCCCAGCCGCTCGACTATAAAGATCGAAACTGACGGATTGTAAGAAAGCGCCCCTCGCACCTCCGGATCCTCGTCACAGGCGAGCATCTCGAGAACATCCGCCGGGGCGGATGGGTTTTCGGCGACCCGCTGCCTCACATTCGAGGAGCTATGGCGAGAGAGCCTTTTCAAGACATTCTTGCTTGCTCCCGGGTCTCCGGCTGCGATGTAATCGCGAAAGTGGCGCATATAGATACCTCCAAATCGCTCCCTTGATTGATACGAGGCTCCGGTCAGAGAGCCCAATTCAATCATCGGTCTCATGAGATGGAAAGTAATCACCCACCCGGGGAAAAGCCAGGGTGATTGCCGGTTTCCGGTACTATCTTTTAGGCGCCGCCAAGACGAGCTGAATCAGTGGGGGTGTAAGTGAAAGTATTCGTCAGTCCTCTGACCCCGCCTCCGCGGCGTTGATCCAGGATCTCACGGCTCAACTGGTATCCGGTAGAAAGCTCTTTGACTGCTTTGCGTTCCGCCTTCTTCGTCTTACGCCGTTTCATCACTCTCACCTCGGGTCTTGCAATCGCTATTTCTATTGTGCCCCAGTCTCGTGAGGATGACCTGAGGAGCTCCCGCGACTGCCGGTTCCCGCGACTTCGTGATTCTTGTCTTGATCACGTACGCAGGCCGGCCTTCTTTCTATCCTCGTGCTCGAACGCTGATGCCATGCGCTCAATCTTGCTTTTTCCAAGACCCAAGCCCTTTGCTATCTCCTTCCACAAGTCCACTGCAGCGCCGACCTCGAACGCAATTTGTCTCCGTGTCCATTACCCTGCTTCCGATTCTAGATTCCGAGACACTTTCTTACTGGGCAGCCTGATTCGCTTGGGCAAATGCTCTTCCTCTAGCTGCCGACCGATTGAGTCCTCCCTCGCGTCGGCCAACTGAGCGACCCGATCGATCAGTCCAAGTGCAAACAGCACCGTTGCGTAACTTTCCATCGATACGCTCGGAACTCCATTCTCAACTTTGAATAGTGTCGTGCGGCTGATCGACGCTCGCGCTGCCAGGATTTCAGTGGGAATCCGACGCCTCAGGCGAGCGTCTCGGATATCCTGTCCCAGCTTGTTCAAAGCCCTGCGAACAGGAACGGGAGTATTGGTAATCACTTTTTTCTTCATATCGTTTACGATTTTGCACATTAACTCTACTAATGTACACAATTTTGAACACTAAAGTCAAAAGGTCATCCATTCAACAAGATCGATTATATCGTTCATTTTTATAAACACTAACAAGCTTATGGTTCACGATCTACTACTTTAAGAGACAGTCTTCAGCCTGGCAAGACACCGCCGTAGTTTCCGTATTGACCCGGGCGCCTGGAAAGGCAAAATAGACCGTGGGCAGGAGAATCGATGGCAACAGACAGCATTTTCAGTGGCGCAGCGGCAGAAACCGCTCCCATCACCCACATCCCCTGGCTGGATGAACTTACTGGCAGGGAGATCTCTGGCATAGAGCGTCTGGCTCAGGTCGGCAGTCCTGCCACCGGGAATCTCGAACGCTCGACCCTGGAAAGCCGCATGCAGCGGGACTTGAAAGGCAGGGACCTGAGACGCATGCGCGGAGATCTGGATCTCTTCGAGCGCCGTGCCACAAGCGCCGGTCTCACTTCCGACCAGGTCGCCGAGACTTACAAGCAAGTGACACGACTCTTCGATGCCGGTCAGGGCGCTACCCTGCCGGCGGACCAGCGCCTCCGCCTGGCCCAGCAGGTACTCCGCAACGCAGCCAGGCCGACTGCCATCGATCAGGGGCATCACGGTACTTGCAATGTCAGCGTCGTGGAGTCGCGGGTCTATACGAAGAATCCAGAGGCCGCAGCCCGGCTGGTCGCCGATGTTGCCACCACCGGTAGTTTCAGGAGCAAAGACGGCTCTCTGATCACACCGACAATGCGAAGCCTGAGCCCGGACGACGAAGCCCGGAGCAATCCGCCGGGCAACGGCGAGCGTGGCTTCGCAAGCCAGGTCTTCCAGATAACCGCCGCCAATATCAAGTGGCAGCGCACCATCGTCACCCCGGACGGTCATATCGCCAGCAAGGGAAAGATCACTTACGAGCAAATTCCCAACAAGCGCAGCAGTTTCTGCGACGATTCAGGCGAGCGGGTCATGGACTACAGCCAGAATCCGCCAAAGGAGACCACCAGCTACAAGCAGGGCCCGGCTCTGAGCGTCTCGGACCTTCCCGATATAGCCAATCAGATTACCGGAAGAAACGACACCGGCTTCGTCATCGAGAACAAAGTCCATGCCGGTCGTTTCACCGAGCAGGTCGCCTCGCCGAAAGAGCTCGAGCAAGCCATTCTCGATGCCAGGCAGAACGGTCGACTTCCAGCTTTCATCCGGGTGCACACCGGTAACGACCCGTTCCTGAGCGATTCGGGAGGCACCTATTCGAGACAGCGGGGCGTCTGGCATGTTGTCAGCATCACCGACTACGACCCGCGCACCAAGAAAGTGTCCATAGACAATCAATGGGGCAGCCGGAGCGACCGCACCGTGGACCTGGACAAGCTCTACAAAGCCACCTTGGAGCCCGGCACCGACGCCTGGAAGAAGAAGCACGAGCTTTATATCAATCCGGGCTTCCCCGGCTTCAATTTCCCGCTCGATCTCCAGAGCCTGTCGCCCTTCCAGTTCTAACTGGAATCCAGATAAATGGAAGACCGGTCTCGACCTGGCTCCTTCTTGCTACAATGCGCGATATCACGGATTCAGGTCAGCCGGGCAATGTCAAGAAAAACCGTTTCGAGCAACTCGCCTTTCGAGGAGAAGATCGGCTTTTCCCGGGCCAAGCGGATCGGCAATATCATCGCCGTATCGGGCACGGCGCCACTGACCGAAGCAGGCGCCACAGCCTGTCACGGAGACGCTTACGGACAGACCAGACGCTGCCTGGAGATCATTCAAAAAGCTATCGAAGACGCCGGCGGCAAGCTCGAAGATGTCATCCGCACTCGTCTCTATCTGGTGGACGTTCATCGCTGGAAAGAATGCGGTCGCGCTCATGCTGAGTTTTTCGGCGAGATCAAGCCGGCATCCACCTTTGTCGAGGTCAGCCATCTGATTCGCTCGGACTGGCTGGTGGAGATTGAAGCCGAATGCGTGATCGAGGAGGAATAGAAATGGCCGTCGATCTCGCTGTCCTTTTCGATGCCCTGAGCTATGCATCCAAGATGCATGCCCAGCAGAGACGCAAAGACAAAGAAGCATCCCCTTATATAAACCATCCCATCGACGTAGCCAATATCCTGGTCACCGTGGGCGATATTCAGGACACCAATGTCCTGGCGGCAGCCATTCTTCATGACACCATAGAAGATACCGAAGCCAGCGAGCAGGATCTGATCGAGCGCTTCGGCGAGGATATCGCCTCCCTGGTCATGGAGTGCACCGACGACAAGAGCCTCCCCAAGGCCAAACGCAAGCAGCTCCAGGTCGAGCATGCTCCGCACAAGTCCCCCCGGGCCAAGCATATAAAAATCGCCGACAAGATAAGCAATGTCAGAGACCTCAGCTCATCACCGCCCAAAGACTGGCCCATCGAGCGCGTCAGAGAGTATCTGGACTGGTCCGAAAAAGTCGTCACCGGGCTGGGCGAGACCAACCAGCCTCTTCTCGATCTCTACAAGCGGACCCTGGAAAACGCCCGCAAGTCAGTGTCCTGAGCCCGGTTGAAAGGATTGCGCCGGAAGCCTTCGAGGGCAATCACCTTCTCACCTGAGCCTTCAGTGTCCGATTGAAGCCAGAGCGCTATCCACGTATCCGACCCAGGTTTTACCTTCCGGTCCCATCTTCTCGAAAATCGGCCGGGCGCGATTGAGCTTTTCGCGAGCGTCTTCGCCCTTGCGGTCCCGGATGTCGCAGGTGGCAAGATTGAGCAGATCTTTGGCTACGAAGAAATTGTCCGAGCCATGGACGCTGGAGTAAAGCGCGATAGCTCGCTCCCAGAGCGGTCTGGACTGCTGGTATTTGTGCTCCTGGGCATCGATGTTGTAAGCGAGGGAATGCAGATTGGTGGCAGTGCCGCTATCGTCGCCGCCAAGCTGGCGACAGAGGGCCTCGGCATCGTCCAGGCGTCCCTGCAATCCATAGACCACGGCCAGGACCTGCACCAGTCGGGCTCTTTGCGGGCTCTTATTATCCAGACCGGTCTCAAGAAGCGCCGCCGCCTCATCGAGCTTGCCGCCCCGATAAAGCACCGTTGCTCGATCGATGAGCTCGAGAGCTTCCGCCTCTTCCGGTGAGATGATCATGTTTTTGATCGCCGGGGGAAGATTGGTGTTGAGCACCAGGGCACGGCCGATCACAGGCCAGAGCGCCGCTCCGGCAGCAAATATAGTCGCGAAAACAGCGATGAAAAAGTAAAGCACGATTCTCTGCTTGACGCTTCCCAGCCGGGGAGCTTTCCTGGGACGAAACCGGACAGCACCGCCTTCGGAAGCCAGCCTGAGATCCTCGTCCAGCTCGGATGCCTTTTGATATCGCTCTTCGAGATTTTTTGCCATCGCCTTGAGCACACAGGCTTCCAGAGACGAAGATATCTCCCTTTTGACCCGGCTGGGAGGCACCGGATCTTCGTTGATGTGCTGCATGATCATCTGCATGGTGCTCTCCGCCTCGAAAGGCGGTAAGCCAGTCAGCATCTGATAAGCCACACAGCCCAGCGAATAGATGTCCGAGCGCCCGTCGACTCTTTTGCCCAGACATTGCTCCGGGGACATATAGCGAGGTGTTCCCACCAGGTCGCCGGTCTTGGTCAGATTGACCGCAGAATCGTCGTCTCGTTGCAGCTTGGCGATACCGAAATCGACGATTTTGGGCTGACCGCTCCCATCGACGATGATGTTCTCGGGCTTGATGTCTCGATGCACAACGCCCTGCTCGTGAGCGTATTCGAGCCCCTGGCAGACCTGATGAAGGATCTCGACAGCCCGACCGGTGCCGATCGTCCCCTCGTCGGCGATAACATCAGCAAGGGAACGGCCCTCGATATAGTCCATGACGATAAAGGGCTTGGTATCGTCGATAATACCAAACTCGCGCACCCCGGCAATCGCCGGATGATGCAGGCGGCTGGCCGCTTTCGCCTCCTGCTGCAGGCGGCGGAGCGAACGCGGGTCATGGGCGAGAACCGGCAGGATGACTTTGATCGCCACGATCTCGTCGAGGAGCAGATGCCTGGCTCGATAAACACAGCTCATACCGCCGGTGCCGATCAGGGCGAGGATCTCGTAGTGCCCGGCCACAGTGGTACCGACAAGCTTGAGGTGCTCGGCGGCAAGAAGCTCATCGCCCGACAGAATCACTTCTTCGCGCTCGGCTTCTTTCAGCTCTTTCTCTCCGGTTTTTGCCGCAACGGACCCGGTTTCTCCGGATCTGTCTACGGACCCGGCTTCTTTCAGCTCCATCTCTTTCAGCTTTTCTTCGGCACTATCTTTGAAATCCGCCGGCATAAAAGCTCCATGACTGGTCGTCCCGTCTCTGGATACAATTTCCTTCCGGGAGGCTAACTTATTGTTCCCGGGTTCTCTGTTTCCAACTTAGGTCACCGATTCTACTTGTTCCCGATCTGGGACAAATCGAGATTGGCGCCATCAGCCAGCCCGCCTCTGGACTCTTCGAATGTCGCTCGAGCATCGGCAAGATCCGCTTCGGCTTCCTCCCGGGCCGCTTGCCGGTCTTCCTCGGTAGCTTCCTTCTCCGCTTCCTTGAGCTTCTCCTTATAATCTGCTTCAGCTTGCTTCAATACAGAGTCAGGAGAAGGGCTTTCCGCAACTCCATCTTCCTTGATTCTTTTAGTCTCTGAGTCGATTTGCTGCCAGGGACAGGGGGTTCCGGTGGCGACCCTGGCGATGCCTTCCGAATATGACTCGACCATCCGGAAAGACGGCTGAGGCTCGATTTTCACCTGCCCGTCCTGATCGAGATAGCCCCAGCCTTTTTTGTACTCGCCGTATGGATAGAGGCCATTGGTATCGAGCGGCTTCTCGACTGCGATCAGACGCCTGAAAACAGGCTTGATCAGGAATTTGCCGGTGTTGTCGATGATCCCCCAGAGTTTGCCGACTTTCACTGAAGCGCGACCGTCGATGAAACTGCCCACCGAGTCGAACTGCGGTTTGACAGCATAGTTTCCGTCTCGATTCAGGAAGCCCCACTTGCCGTCCTTCTGGACTGCAGCATAGCCGCCGTGAAAGCTGTCAGCTTCGTCGAAGGTCAGGCTTCCCACCGGCTTGATTTCCAGATCGACGAATCGATAAGTCTCCCCATCTTCCACGACCACGGCCCGGTCCTCGGAGAACTCGAAGGCTTCACTGAAACCGAGCTTGCCCAGGACCTTGCCAGTCGAGTCGATATACCCGTAGCCTCCGCCAGAAGCATCGCAGACAGCCGCACGTCCCTGGTGGAAGGCTCCGGTAGTGCGATATAGAGCTGGAATCACCAGC
>JAGQHH010000268.1 GCA_020431945.1 Cyanobacteria bacterium HKST-UBA02
TCTGAAGCCGAGCAATATCATGATCGTTCGAGACGGTCATGACAGGAGGATCGTCAAGCTCCTCGATTTCGGTCTCGCCAAGATCCTCGATGCGGAGGATCCGGTCAAGCTATCCGCTACCGGAGTCGCCATGGGAAGCCCGGCTTATATGAGCCCGGAGCAAGCCACTGCCCACGGTGTGGATCACCGCTCGGATTTGTATGCCATGGGTTGTATCATTTACGAGATGATCGCAGGCGATCCGCCACTGCTCGGGGACTCTCCCACCGAAACCCTGATCAAGAGGCTCAACGGCATCGTTCCTGCTCTGAGAGAGAGCACCAACCGGCCGGTGGATCCCGATATGGAGGCGATTGTTACCAGGCTTCTCGAGAGGGAGCAGGACGATCGCTACCAGTCGGCGGAGGAGGTCCTGACCGCCCTGGCCGCCGTGCGCAAGCGTATCGAGCGGAAAAAGGAAGAGCGCGAGCAGGGCGTGCGCCCTCCTCTAAGAAGGGAGTCGCAGGCGGAGCCTTCCCAGCGCGATACGGTGAAAGATATCAAACTCAATGAGTTCACCGAAGGTCGAGTGATGGTCTTCGATCCGCCCCTGAGACGGCTGGTGCTTCAGAGCGCCGGTGCCGGAGAGCATTTCGAGCCGGTGATCATTCCTGAAGGCTGGATGGCTGAGCTCCGGGCCATGCCCTTGCCCCTGAAGGTTGTGGTGATACTGCTGATGGTTATGTCGGCAATGCTTACCCTGCGGTCGATGATCTACTAGACCCATGAGGGGTGTATAGCTAGGTCCGATAATGGTCGCCCGGCGACCTCCGGCTTGTAGCGCTTTCTTGATTATCGGCAGCTCCCGGGTTTGAGATCGTGCCTCCGGGTGTACTAATAAACAGACATCCTATATTTATATGGAGTGTCTTTGTAGAAGACTCAGAAATGAAGACCCGACCTGCTCTTTATGTCTCTTGCGCCGTGGTGCTGGCCGCGGCCGTCTACTGGTGGATGCCGCTGCTCCTGCCTGTGGGTGAGCGGACCCAGGCATGGGTCGAGCAGCGTCTTACTTATTTTCGCGAGCTCCAGCGGGCCCGGGAAGACCTCAATAACGCCGAGCTCAATCACAGGGCTTTTCTGCTTACAGGCGAGAGACGCTGGGGAGAGGCTTTCAAAAACGATGCCGAGAGCCTCGAGCACGACCTTCTCAATCTCAAGAATCTAGCCCGGGGCGAGTCTCGCAATCAAGACCGGCTCAGGGCTCTTTCGAATAAAAGCACCATCGCTCTCGAGCAGATGCGCCAGTCGGCTCAGGTAGTGGAATCCGGCGCACTTCCCGAGACCAGGACAGTGATCGAGTCGGAGCCCACCGGGGATCTCAAAGAAATCAGGCAGGACCTGAGCCGTCTGGAGGAGGATGAATTCCGGGCTGTGGAAGAACAGCTCGTTCTCTACGGAAAGCTGGTCGGCGCCGGACCCTACCCCCTTTTGCTGGTAGTGGTGGTGGTCGGCTTGACAGGCATCGCTGTGTTTTCTTTCGGCGGCGACGGCAAGAAAGAGAGCTCGAAAGAAGGGTCTGAGTCCGGAAAAACTGCTGAGGAAGTAACTGCCGCCGGATCGGAAGACTCTGAGAAGGTGGCAATTCTCGAGCAGGAGCTAGAAGTCGTGCGCGGTGAGCTCGACCGGCTCGCCCGGGTTGATTATCTCACCGAGGTTCTGAATCTCAAGGGTCTCGAGCATGCGATCAGGATCGAGGAGAATCGCATGGGCCGGGGCGGCGGTCATATGGTCACGATTCTGGTGAACTGCGATAATTTCAAGAAGATCAATGACGGTCTTGGTATCGCCAGCGGTGATTCGATTTTGAAGGATGTCGCCAGGCGCATCACCAGCGTGCTTCGTCCGTCGGACCATGTCGCCCGGGTGGGCGGGGACGAGTTTGTCGTGCTCCTTCCGGATACCCAGTTGGCTTATGGCCTGCGGGTAGCCGAGCGGATCCGCATGTCGGTGTCGGATATACCGGTGCACAATGCCCGGGATGTGGTGGAAGTTACGGTGTCCATAGGGGTGGCTACTCTGCCTTCGTCGGTGACGTCGGTAGAAGAAGTTCTAGCCATCGCGCGTCCGGCCCTCAAGCGCAGCAAAGAGCAGGGCAGGAACCGGGTCAGTCTGGGACGTTCGGGCTCGGACCGGGAAGACCCTGCGATCAAAGAGGAGCTGGCCGAGAAACTTACCAATATAGACAACTACCGGACAGTCTTTCAGCCCATCGTCGACTTGCATGGCGAGACGGTGGCCGGCTTCGAGATCCTCTCCCGGGGACCGGAAGGGGCTTTCGAGAATCCCGCCGACTTCTTCCGAGTCTGTGTGGAGAACAATATTCTCACCACCGTCGACCTGCAATGTCTGAAGCTCTGTATCGGCATGGCTGCCGATGTCGCCGAGGGCATGCGGGTGCATATCAATCTATTTCCGTCTACTATTCTGGCTACCCCCACCGAGAATCTCCTGGCGCTGTTTCCGGAGGATCGCGGCGGGCGGACTTTCTGTATCGAGATAAGCGAGCAGCACTTCGTCGGGGATATAATCACTCTCAGCGAGAAGATGAGCGGCCTTCGCCAGGCTGGTATCATGGTCGCCATCGATGATCTCGGTTTCGGCAGGAGCTCTCTTGAGAGCCTTATCGCCCTGGAGCCTGATGTTGTGAAAGTGGATCGCAAATATGTAGTCGGCGTATCGAGAGATCAGGCCAAGCTGCGCCTGCTCAAGCGCCTGGCTAATGTTGCTAAGTCCCAGGGGGCCGAGATCGTTGCTGAAGGGATTGAAGATCGCGATGATATGCCGATTCTTCAGGAGCTGGGCATTCATTTCGGCCAGGGCTTCCTCTGGGGCGATCTTCTCGAGGTCCTGCCCGGCAATCCCGATGAGCAGAAGAATCTTTTTTCCCGGGGCGGCAGAGCATGACCGATCCCAAATTCACTCTCGACCAGGCCCTGGGCGAGGGCTGGCAGCTCTTCAAAAGCTGCGGCTGGCGATTTCTCGGATTGCTTTCCATCGGCGGGCTGCTCATCATATTGCCCTTGATGGCCACTATCGGAGTCGATTTTGCTCTCCCCCAGGGGCTGAGCAAACACATATTCGGAGCGCTTCTGGGCTTCGCGGCGGGGATTATCGCGGGTTTGATGGAGCTTGGCTGGACTTATGCCCAGCTCAAGTTCGCCGCCGGCGAGAGACCTACTAGCGACGATCTCTGGGCGCGCTCCGGCAAGTTCTGGGCTTTTCTCGGTTACAGCTTCATCGTCGGTGCTCTGGCCGGCTGTGGTGTTATCGCCCTGATGCTGCCCACGGGACTGGTTTTCGGCATTTATTCGGTGACTCAGTCCTTTCCTGTTCTGATTCTAGGATTTCTTGTTTTCGGTCTCGGTCTTCTGGTTGTTTTCACCGGATTGATCTATCTGAACGTGGTCTTCATGTTCGCTACTTTTTTCCTGGTCGATCAGCAGTGCGGCCCGATACAGGCTCTCAAAGCGAGTTTTGCCATCACCCGGGGATCACGCTGGGAGCTGTTTTTCCTTTTGCTGGTCATGAAATTCATCGAGAGCATTCTCTCGATTATCATAGTGATTGGCCAAGTCGGCGGGATGATGTTCACTCGCCTGGTGAAGACCTGTGTTTACAAATCCCTCCTCGCTGCCACTCCGGACGAGGAGCTGCCCATGCCGATCAAAAGATAGGAGGTCTCTTTTGAAAGCTTTGCTTTTATCGATTCTGGTCCTTTCGGTTGTTTGCCTGAATAATTGCCCGGCAGTACTGGCCCAGGAACCGGCCCCGGAACCTACTAAGGAACATATTCAGTCTGATGAGACCGAAATCGATATGGAAGGTCATATCGAGAAGGAGACCATGACCGCCGAGAGCGGTCTCAAGGATCTCGCCACCAGCCTGCAGCATCTCAAGCGTGCTGCTATCGACATCCTCACCGAGGTGGAGCGCCAGGACATGGTGGTGGTGGGGGAGCCGGATGTGATCGGACCGATGATCATCCCGGCCATGCCCAATCCTACCGGTACTGTCAGTAGCGGTCGGTTCCTGCCGCCCCGCAAGAAGTTCATCGATTATTTCATGATTCAGATCGACCACCTGATGCCCATCGTCGAGAAGTCCGCCGAAGCGGTCACCCTGCCCGAGTCGGCTACGACCCAGGCAAAAGCGGACAAAGCGAGGCTCGGGGAGCTAGTCACCGAGCTGAATAGCTGCTTCCATGCTCTCGATAAGGTCACCGCCGGGCCCAAGTACGACAATATGGCGATCGCCAGACAAGCCACTGCATTCGGTGACCTGGTCAAGAAGATCGACAGACGGCGCAAGAGTCTCTACAAGTCCATGAAAAAGGACCTGGGACAGGCGAAGAGCACCGAGAAGAAGCTGCGCAAAGAAGTCGAGACGGAAAAGAAAAAGATCAAAGACCCTGCATGAGCTCCAGCAGTCCCCGCTTCATATTGAAGACGGCGACTTTCAAGTGGTTCAGCATCATGATCCGTCTTTGCAGGTGCTCTCGTTTCAATGGGGTCTTGTCGTCCCGGTAGTCGGTGAGCAAGAGCCTGTATTTCTCGGAGTCGCGGCTGTCTTCCGGGGGCATGAGCTTGGCGCTTACCCAGGCATTGATCAAGATGGTCTTGCGATTGAGCTTGTCTTTCGTATCGGGCGGGATCGAGCTTAGATAGCGATCGACGCTCGCCGGTATCGAGAAGTCCTCGGCGCTGGCCATGCCCATGACATAAGCAAGCAAATTGCCGCGCGACTTGTTGTGGATCCGGTTGACTGTGGGGATCTGAAGAGTGATCAGCTCCAGGGCACCGGGGACTGTCCCGGCAACGATGGTGGTGATACCGGTGGGAACTGAAAGGCGTGGCTGTCGGTAGGCAGGCAGGGTGAGAATTCCAGAAATGGTCCAGAGCGATGCGTTAGCCACGGCATTGATGCGGTTCGCCCAGAGGAGCTTGCGGTCTTCCTTCTCGCCAAGCTCAGCCAGCAGAAAATCATCGCGCTCCTGCTCGAAGTCTATCTCGCTGGTACAGTAATCCACTTCGAGGCTGGCTCTGAGAATCCGCTGGCTCACCGTAGTGGTGATCCGATCGAGCCTGTTCATGAGTTTATCGACCAGGTCTTCGTCTTTGTCAGGATCGAGTTTCGTGATCGTCTCCTTGAGCCTGTCGATATGCTCGAGCTGCGGAATGATCCCGATTATGTGAGCGAGCTCCTCGCCTTTGGGAGTGATCATGCCGGAGGGCAGATCTTTCTCTTCGTCTCTGAGAAGCGGGAGACCAACGGCCAGAAGGTGTCTGGCCTTCTTCCTGTTGTCCTCATTTCGGTTGTCTTCTTCCGCACGAGCACCGGGCTGTGCCAGGAGCAAGAGCATTACCGACAGAACAGAGACTGTCCAGATCTCTTTCCGGATCATGCTTTCTCGACCGAGACCGGAGCACTCTTGAAAGAGGGAGTTTTGGAGCGGCTATCCAGGCGAGGTTTGATCAGGACATTGGACTCGGGGTAGAACATCGCCACCACGCCCTGGCGGATATTGCCGACCACCACTTCGATATTGTCCATGGTGCCGGCTTCGCCTTTCACTCTTATGCGCTCGCCGTCTTTCATGCCGTGCTTGTCTGCATCTTCCTGCGACATGAAGATGCAGAAGCGGTGAGGGATGCCCCGATAGATATCGGGCTCCTCGTAGACGACTGTATTGAACTGACCCTCCGAGCGCAGAGTGACCAGCGTAAGACCGTCGGCGTCGACTTCCGGAAGAGGCGTCTTGTGCATGATCGCCTTGCCGCTGGGAGTAGGGAAGCTGGGGGTGTGAAAGACCCTGCCTTCGATGGTGAACTCTTTGCCGGTCTCATCTATGGTGGCGAGCTCCTGCCAACCCGGTATCACTTCGGCGATGAGCTTGCGGACTTCCCGGTGATCGCGCAGGCGGTTCCAGTCCACCGGCTTGTCGCCCAGGACTTTCGAGGCGATGTCGCAGACGATCTCCGATTCGGCTTTCAAAATGCCGCCGATATTGGGACTGCCTCCCACCGAGAGCCGGACGAAATTGAACATCGATTCCTGGGAAGTCGCCTGGGGCTCTTCGTCCCTTGCCAGAACCGGCAGGATCAGAGTGGTCTTGCCGCGGCCGTGGAAATGACCGGGGTTGAGCTTGGTGGACAGATAGACGACAGTCTCGATATTGCGCATGGCTCCCCCGGCCCAGTCCAGATCGGGATTCGAGCCCCAGAGGTTGCCGCCCAGGCAGAAGAGATATTTGAGTTTGTGTTTTGCCGCTGCTTCCATCATGGCGAAGGTGTCATAGCCCGGGCTGTCCGGGAAAGCTTTGCCGTAAGCATTCTCCAGGGCCGTCCTGACGCCCTTTTGCAGGGCCGGGGTGAAACCGATGGAGCCGACTCCCTGGACATTGCTGTGACCGCGGATAGGCATCATGCCGGCGCCGGGGCGGCCGACATGGCCGGTGGCGATGGCGATATTGGACAGAGCCAGGACATTGTCCACCCCGGAGGCGTGGTGAGTGAGACCCATTGCCCAGGCGAATATGGTGCCTCTGGAGGCGGCGATTTTTCCGGCGACGGTCTCGATGGTGGCACGGTCGACACCACCGCCGCGCTCGATCTCTTCCCAGCTCAGGGAGCGGGCGTGAGCAAGGGCTTCTTCGCTGCCTTCGGCGTGCTCGGCGACGAATTTCTCCTGGACACGGCCCTTCTCGTCGAGGGCTTTCAGGATGCCGGTCATGAAGGCGACATCGCCGCCGGCAAGTGGTTGTACATATAGTGTCGCTATCTTGGTCCCCAGGAGCATCGACTTGACCTTGGAAGGCACATGGAAGACTTCCAGACCGGGCTCTTTGATCGGGTTTACGACTATCACCTCGCCGCCGCGCTCTCTGAGATTGGCAAGCTGGGTCATCAGCCGGGGATGGTTGGAAGCCGGATTGGCGCCGATCAGGAAGACCAGATCGCAGAGAGCGATATCCTCCAGGTTGATGGTGGCGGTACCGGTGCCGAAGGCCATTTTTAGTCCCACTCCGGATGCCTGGTGGCAGTAATAAGAGCAGTTCATGACATGGTTGGTGCCATAGACGCGAGCGAAGGACTGGAGCAAGAAGGAGGCTTCATTGGAAGACCGGCCCGAAGCGTAGAAGGCTACTTGATCGGGTTTGCCGTGAGTATGGATCTGGCTCAGGGGAGTGCTTGCCATCTTGATGGCTTCGCCCCAGGTGATGCGCCGGAACTTGTCTTTGCCGGGCTCCAGAACCACAGGATAGGTGAGACGTCCCAGGTCCTCGGCCTTTTTCGGGCTGAGATGCAGGAGGTCGTCAAGACTATTGTCGTCGAAAAAATCTTCCGGGAGGGTGCCGGCCATGTCGGCAGCCTGTGCCTGGAGGCTTTTCTTGCAGACTTCGGGGAAATGGCCTTTCTCGTTGACCATGCCGCCTTTCAGTCCACCCATGCCAAGAGCACAGGTCTTGCAGGCGTTCTGGGAGCGCATCTTGCTCCACATCCTGAGCGGACCGACTTCCAGGGCTTTGTCTATGGTGTAGCGGACAGCCTGCCAGCCTCCGCCCGGTTTGGTTTTGCGCATCTATTTAAATGATTCTTTTAGGGCGCCCTTGATTATAAGGTAGTCTGCTAAGCTTTCCTGCATGCTGGTGAGGTTATTTCTAGCCTGCTCTCTTTTACTGCTTGCTTTCTGCCCGGCAAGCCATGCTTCGCCGCCGATTAATTTGCTCAAACCACCACCGGGATTCAAGGTCAGCGTCTACACACCCGATGTTCCCGGGGCGCGAGCCATGGTGCTCGGCGAGAAAGGCACGCTGTTTGTCGGCAGTATCACTTTCAATCAGGATTATGCCGTCACCGACACCGACGGGGATGGGATCGGGGATCAGGTCAGGGTGATCGCCCGGGACCTCAATCATCCCAATGGAGTCGCTTTCAAGGACGGTGCCCTCTATGTGGGGGAGATCCACCGGGTGATTCGTTTCGATGATATCGAAGGACGTCTCGACAATCCGCCGGAGCCGGTGGTTGTCAATGACTCTTTCCCGAAAGACGAATGGCACGGCTACAAATATATCCGCTTCTCCCCGGACGGCTGGCTCTATATTCCTCTCGGCGCTCCCTGCAATGTCTGCGAAAAATCCGACGAGCGCTTTGCAACCCTGATGCGTATGCGTCCGGACGGCAAGAATCTCGAGATCTTTGCCCGGGGCATCCGCAATACCGTAGGC
>JAGQHH010000269.1 GCA_020431945.1 Cyanobacteria bacterium HKST-UBA02
CAAAAAGGAAATCTCCAGGTGTTCGGTAAGGAGCGTCACAATCAACCAGGGAAAATCAGATTGCCGAAGCAGTCTACTTTCCCCGACTACGCAGCTCTCAAGAACGTCTTCGATCAGGCTCAGGTCAACCGGGGTCAGGAAGTCGAGGTATCTTGGGCTGTTCCGGGCTCTTACAAGACTTACATCATCAACATCAAATTCGATAAGGTGACGCCCAACCCAGCCTGGCAGCTCTGGGAAGATGACGGCAGGCAGACCAAGCTGGTCTCGAAGTTCGAGACCACCGACCTCAACCTCATCCTCGATGTAGTCATGATGCTCGAGACCCAGAATGCTGCCAGCCCCCGGGCAACAGGCTCGTTCCAGGCAGTGAAGCAGTCCGGTGCCTTCAACGCCTACCAGGGGACCCAGTCAGGCGCCTTCCCGCCTTATAATGCCGGCGGTCAGGGGCTGTCCACCAGCGGACCTCAGCAGCAATACGCCAACCCGAATCAAGGCCAGAACCTCAACCCCAATCCGAATCAGGGTCAGGGCTTCGCCGGCACGCAGAGCGGCCACATGCAGACTTTCCAGGGCGCCCACAATCGCCCGGCGGACACTATCACACCGGCACAGCAGAGTCAGCGAGATCAATTCAGCGGCACCCCTATCGGTGGTGGTGGCGGCGCTCAGGGTCGCCGCTTCGGCGATCAACCCACCCGCGGCGGGGGCGGCTCCTCTTTCGGAAGCAATCTACCTGCAGGCTCGCTGCCACCTGATTTCTACTCGGGCTCGCCAGCCACCCCTGGCAGTGGTGCCACCGCTGCCGCCACCAGTCTCGAAGGCAACCTCGAGAATACCAAGATGTCGGACGTCCTTTCCACATACGGCATGAGCAAGGTAACAGGCTTGCTCGAAGTAGTCGGGGAGACATCCATAGCCAGCGTCTTTTTCGTGGACGGCGCCCCCAGGCACGCCCAGGTAGGCGCGACCAGGGGCGACGACGCCCTCAAAGAGCTGATCACCTGGCGGCGAGGCTCCTATTCTTTCAAGCCCAACAAGATCACCGATATGGTCTCTTGCGAGCGGAGCCTGCAAGCTTCGATCATGGAAGGCACAGCCCTTCTCGATCAGCTCAGGCATCTGGAAGAAGCGGGTCTGGTCTATGAATCCATGCTCGTGCTCAAACAGAAGAGCCTCGGAGAGACCGAGCTCAAGCTCCTTCTCTCCAAGGGTCACCCTCTGGACTTCCAGTGGCAGAAAGAGATGTACGAGCTTCTCAAACGCCGCCGATCCTTCACCGATCTGCTCCGGGACAAACCCATGGAGATGGCTCAGTGGGCGCCTCTCCTGTTCAATTTTCTCTATTGCGGAATCCTCGAGATCAAGCCTCCCACCCACGCCAGAGCAGGCGCTCTGGATTTTCTGGGCGAGGGGAAGCAGGCGGTACAGGCCCTCAAGTACAATTTCCAGCGCCCGGACACCGGCATCTACAGTGCCGAGGCTCTGCTCTATTTCATGGAGTACGAGTATTATCGCTTCGAGGCTTATAACTGGCCACTGGCATTCATTCTCTTCGAGGCGAGCAAGCGCAAATCCGAGGGCAGCATAGCCACCGAGATGCTGCCCCCCGGCGTGATCACCACCGCAGCCCGGCGGATCGAGCTGGTCAAACGCCCCCTGGACAGCCTCGGGCATTTCGAGGGCACCGAGTTCGGTATCATCCTTCCGAACACCCGTCCGTCCCAGGCAGCCTTCGTCGCCAACCGCATTCTGGACGCTCTGACCAATACGCCCCTGGCCAACGATCTGGATCGGCGCAACCTTGTCCTCTCCTTCGGTATCGCCGGTCTGCCCTCCGACGGCGACGACCTGCCTACCCTCATAGAATCGGCTCGGGCAGCCAAGAACGAAGCCAAAGAAGGGACTTTCCCGATCGTGCTGTCGCGCAACCTTAAGAGAGACTGATGACTCAGCAGGGCTCGACTGATATTCAGCTAGGCGATCTTCTCATCCACAGCGGTCTTCTGGATCCGGAGCAATTCGACGCAGCTTATCGCCTCTCATTCAAGATGCGCCTGCCCATAGGCCGTGTCCTGACCATGCACGGGCACATCACCGAGGATCAGTTGAGAGCCGCTATCGAGATTCAGGCGCGCCTGAGAGACGGTCTCATTCCCTTCGAGCATGCCGTCCAGGCTCTCTCTCTGGCAGGACGGGACGGCGTCCCCCTGGATCAGGCCCTGAACCGGATGGGAACAGCTTCCCAGCCTGCTCAGGCCGTCCCCACCCATAACCGTCTGGGAGAGCTTCTCATGGCCACGGCTCTTGCTTCCCGCCCCCAGGTCGAAGAATGCATGGTGGCCAGCCAGGAGACCGGACTGCCACTGGGAATGGTGCTCCTCTCCCGGGGAGTGATCACCCGGGCAGCGCTCAATTCGGCTCTTTCCGCCCAGAGACTGATCCGGGACGGCTCCGTCGATCGCGATCATGTTCTTTATGCTTTGAAACTGGCCAGGCTGCGCTCAATGTCCCTGGAGCAGTCCCTCCGGGAGAATGCCAGTATCGAAGTGCCACCGCACGGTTTCGGCTTCGGCGAGCTCTTCGTCATGGCCGGCGTCATATCCGAAAGCCAGCTTCTCACGGCCAAAGAGATCGAAGTCACTTATGACCGCCCAATGGAACAGGTTTTCGTGGAGCTGGGCTATGCCTCGGTCCCCTGCACAAAGGCAGCAGCCCATATTTTGAACATGATCCAGCAGGGCCTTCTCTTCGAGGACCAGGCAGCCCAGATCGTCAAAAGAATCCAGTATGCCTCGAGCAAGGAAGAGCTTCAAAAGGTTCTAGCCATGCTCGATCAGGACCCCCAGAGCCTCCAGGAGGACAAGGTGCCGGTGGAGATCACCGACATTCTCAAGAAAACCGGGCTGATCTCGGACAAAGATCTGCAGATCGCTACGGCCCTGGCTCTGGCCAACAAAGTCCCGCTGGTCAAAACGCTTTTCGACGCCAACCTCATCGACGAGGCGGTCATGCATCATGCCGGCGAGCTGAAAATGTACCTGGACCACGACCTGCTCACCCTGGAGCAAGCCACTATAGTCATGGCCTACTGTCTCGAGAACAACATGACCGTTGAAGAGACCCTCGAGACCTTCGGCTGGACGGCGCCGGGCTGAGTCCGAGCTGAAGGATGACACAGGGTATATAGGCGAGGGTCAGAAGGACCCCCAGGGCGAAAAAGAATTCGGGTGATAGTCTGTCCATCTCGTTACCTCCCTGCCGGACCTGTCTTATCAACGAACCGACAGGCACTGAGGTTCAATCCTGCCTACTGGCGCAAAAGTGATGATCCGGCAAGGCCCCGGGTGTAAGTCGCAGGTAAAGACCAGGTAGAAACTCCGCTAAGCCCGATCCTGAGCCTCTCCACCGTGCTAGTCTCGGTAAATAGAGGTAACCATGACCACGCTCGCGCTGAATACCAACTCGCAAATCAAGACCACGCCCGGCTTCCAGGCTGCGGACTGGCGGGCTTATTTCGAGGAGAATCAGAAAAGTCGCCCGATTCCAGTGCGCGCCGAGGGCATCGCTCTTTCACCGGTCCTGGCGGAGCCTCTAGTCTCCTCCCTGAAGCGATTCCAGCTCGGCGAAACCGGCGGCGGTCATCATCTCAGAGCCTATGCCAGCCGTCTCAAAGACGAGGACTATCTCGCCTGTGTCGATATGTTCGTCAGAGAAGAGCAGAGCCACGCCCAGGCCCTGGGTACGATCATCCTCACCCTCAAGGGCAGCCTACTCACCTGGCACTGGAGCAACCTGGCATTCAGCTCCCTGAGACATCTATCCGGTCTGAAAACCGAGCTGATGATTCTCCTGATCGCTGAGATCATAGGCAAATGCTATTACCGTCTTCTTTCGAGCAAGATCGAGAACGAAGCCCTGAGCGAGATTTTCTCTCTGATAGTTCTAGACGAGCTCGCCCACCTGGAATTTCACACTGCCTTTTTGAAAGACCGCCTGAAAGGCTATCCGCTCTTCCTGAAAAGAACGGTTCGTAGAGGCTGGAATCTGATTTTCGAGGTAGCTCGCTTCGTTTTCCTGAAAGATCATGCAGAGCTTTTGAGAGCCATTGATGTAAGCGAAGAGCAATTCACCGCCATCGCCCGACAGAACTTCAAAGCCTGTTGCGACAAAGTCCTCGCCACGCAATCATAATAGCGTTCTCGAGAACCTCTGCATACTCTCTCCACAATCTCCATACTGGCTGCGCAAGCCCTTTCTAACATTGAAAGAGAAAGGATCTGCGAGGACTGAAAATGAACGGGCGAGATTTCTTTTTACGCGCGGCTCTGCTCTTCTGCCTGGCGGTGCTTATCTGGCACTGCATTCCCGGCGCCGGTGCAAGAGTGGAGACAAGGGTAGGCAATGACCCTTCCCAGGAGAAGATCATCGAGAACTGGAAGAAGAAAGCAGTCAAGACTGCCCTGGGCGGTCACCTGGTCCAGATGCTCGATGGCTGCAATCAGACATTGAAAATGAAAAACGACAAAGACGCCCTCTATCACCGGGCCTATATCTGCGGCATGGTAGGAGCCACGAAATATGCCATCGCCGACCTCAGCCGAGCCATCGAGACCGATCCCCGATTCGCGCCTGCTTACACCGAAAGGGGCATCTGTTACAGCGACAGCAGCGAATACGACCGGGCCTGGCACGACCTGAACCGGGCGGTGAGCCTCGATCCTTCTTCCGGGGATGCGCTTCTGGCAAGAGCCAAGCTCATGATCAAGATGAACCGTCCCAACCTGGCCTTCAACGATCTGGAGCGCTGCAAGTCGGGCAATGTCGTTTTCAGACCGCTCCTGCCCGGCGAGCTTCCCGCCAACTATCACAATGCCGTGGACTATTACCTGGGTCAATGCTATGAGCTCATGTGGAAGCCTGACCTGGCTTATCGCTGTTATGTCGACTCCCAGAAAAAGCCGGAGCTCACCATTCCCGGTGGCTATATCAAGCGTTATTCGGACAAGCCCACCGACACCTCTTACAAGCTCCAGTACCTGGAAGCTAGCGGTGTCTCCTCCTATGTCTCGAGACGATAGCCGACACCGTAGACCGACTGGATGAGGTCCTTCTCGGGCAGGTGCCTGGCGATTTTCTTACGCAGATTCTTGACGTGGCTGTCTATTGTCCGATCGAAAACATTCTGCTCCTGGGCATAACAGAGCTCCAGGAGCTGGCTTCGCGAATAGACTCGACCCGGGCTCTTGAGGAGCAGGCTGAGAATGCGGAACTCGGTGGGCGTCAGGTCGAGACGCTGTCCCTTGATGCTGATCCGGAGCTTCTCCTCATCCACATCGAAAATTTTCGGCTCCTTCTCCCCTTCCAGATTGAGCTGCGCTCGCCGGAGCACCGCCTTCACCCGCGCCACCACTTCCCGGGGGCTGAAGGGCTTGCAGATATAGTCATCGGCGCCCATCTCGAGCCCCAGCAAACGGTCGATCTCCTCGCTGGCAGCAGTCACCATGATGATCGGCAGAGGCGAGAATTTCCGGACTTCCCGGCAGATATCGAGACCGCCCATGACCGGCAGCATCAGGTCGAGAATCATCAGATCAGGCGGACTATTCTTAACCATATCCACCACCCCGGCGCCGCTTTCCCTGTATGAGGTCTCGAATCCGGCTTGCTTGAGATAGGCGGTGAGAATATCGGCGATCCGCTTCTCGTCCTCGACGATAAGAATATGATCGGGTTTTTCAGGCTTGTTTTCCACGTTCAGATCCTCACTGACTGGCTTCTTGTCTGATCGGGAGCCAGACGTCCACTCGCAGACCGCCCAGGGGAGAGGCACCGGCTTCGATCCTGCCGCCATGACCTTCGGCGATTTTCTTACAGATGGCCAGTCCAAGACCGGTGCCACCCTGCAAACGCGAGCGCGAAGAATCGACCCGGAAGAAACGCTCGAAAATCTTGTCCAGCTTGTCCGCCGGCACCGCCGGAGCGGAATCGTCGAAACGAAGAGCAACCATGCTCTTGCCCTCGACCAGATTGCTCACCTCGAGACTGCCACCTTTATCCGTATAGCGAAGCGAATTCTCGAGGAGATTGGTAAAAAGTTGCTTGAGATGATCGGCATCAGCCAGGACCGGGCTTTTCTGAAGTCCGGTATCGAAGTTCACCTTGAGCTCGATGCCGGCTTCTTTGAAGCGCTCCTCGAAAGCCTCTGCCGCCTCGATGAGGATCTCGCAGGGATCCACCGGAGCGAGGCGATAAGAGAGCTTATCCATATCGGAGCGAGCCAGATCGTAGAGTTGATTGACGATTTTGTTGAGGGACATGATCTCGCTATGGAGAATGCCCAGGGTGCGGCTGTCTGCCGACTGGACGCCATCTTGCAGGGCCTCCACCTGGGCCCGCAATACTGCTATAGGCGTGCGCAGCTCGTGGGATGAGTCAGCCATCCATTGCTTGTGCGACTCATCCGAGCGCTTGAGACTGCCAGCCAGAGAATTGATGGAAGAAGCGAGCCTGCCAAGATCCTCGTCGGCGGGAATCTCCACCCTGACACTGTGATCGCCCTGGCTGAGAGCCAGAGAAGCCTCGGATAGATTATGCAGGGGAGAAAGAAATTTTTTCAGATATAGATAAGCCAGGGCAGAGGGCAGCAAAGCGAGGAGCAGGGCGAGCACCGCCAGCTGGCTGCTGCAATCAGCCAGAAAACGCCGATCGAAAGGGCTCAGGTCCTCCGGCAGCGGGCTCACAGAAAGATAACCGACGGTCTTGCCGCCTTCTTTAAGAGGACGTATCACCGGTCCGGCAGGCAGATTTCCCGGGGCGAAGAGGGCCGTGCCCTCCGGGTCGCTGACCACCATCCGGAAAAGCAGGCCACGGTGGTCAGGCGGCCGTCTCCGGAAAGGCGGCCCGGAGGCCTCCGGGTCCACATGCTGAGGCGGTCTCGCCACTCCGAACTCGACGACATCGGCTATCCACCAGCGCACTTTGCCGGGATCGCCTTGAAGAAACATCCAGTTCGATCGCTTCGCATATTCGCGCTCCAGAAAAACAGCCACGGGCTCGAGCCGCCTGAGATCCTGCTGATTGACGAAGCGTTTGAAGCCCTCCACGAGAATGGCGTTATAAGAGAATAACGCCAGGAAGGCGACAGCCGTGTTGATCACGAGGATGGTCAGAGATAGCTTCAGAGCTGAGGAACGATTCATTTCAATGCCGGCAGGGTGCGGGCAATCCAACCCGGAAGCCCATTATCCGCCCGCGAACCGCTGCCAGCAAGAGTTGCCATGAGCTTGATTTCTCCGTCGACGCTGAGACTGAACGAAGAAAGACCGGTGGACTCGCAAAGACGAGCCTCGGTGGTCACCCGAACACCGGAGCCCGGTGCCCGGTGCTGACCTTCCTGGATCCAGACCTGGGCCGAAGAATCCCAGCGCCTTCTGTAACTGCTCTCGGCCAGGCTGCTGAAGGGACGCATCAGCCTGCACTTCAAGCGCGACACCGCAGACAGTGGCAGGAGCGCCCGGCAGGGAGCGTCCTGCCACTCGAACTCGCCATCGGCAAAAGGCGTCAATCCAATAGCCAGAATTAAAGAATCGAGAAACAGATCCGGACCTCCCTGCCTGTCGAACATAGCAATCAGATCCTCGCTGGTATAGAAAGCTGTCCGGCAGCCGCCGCCGGCATCGAGATAGAACTGCCCGTTCACATCGAGTGTCACCTCGACGGAGCGGCTGATCGTAGAACCGGACCGGTCCGTCAAAAGGGCATACTCCAGCCTCTTGCCGACCGGCAGGGTGAGAGCTCTCAACAGGGCGGAATTGCCCGGAGGTCTTGCGATAGAGCTCCCCTCCCGGGGTCGGCAATTGAGGCTGAAGCAGCACCCGCCTTCCCGAAGCTCGAGGAGGCAGGTAAGGTGGAAAGGCAGCGTGGAGCTACCCAGCAATTCGGACTCCTGCACATGGATGTGCAGGTGGGGTTGGGGAGAGCGGCCCGAATTGCCTACCTCGGCCAGGAGCTCACCGGGCACCACCCTGGTGAAAGCCTCGACCTTGACACTACCCTTGCGCAGATGGGAGAGAAGGACGAACCCCGCACCGTAATCGAGCTTGATGAGCAAAAAATTTCCCCAGTTGTTTACCAGATCGACCTCTCCGGGTCTGTTGTCCGGCAGATCATCCCGCATGTCCACCACCTGCCCGGAACAGGGGGAGACCACAGGCTTGCCGAAACAGAAATACTCGGAAAGTCGCTTGCCCTCGCCGGAAAAACTCATGCCGGCGCGAGTCATGAAAAGATCGAGAGCGTACTGCCAGGGCGGTTGATGGGTGTAAGGACCCGAAAAGCCCTGATAGATCTGCCAGGTTCCCGAAACCGGCGGCTTCAGGGCGACACTGCGGGCATCCACACCGCGCACCCCGGCGAGCTTGACACGCTCCATGCTGAGCTCCGGCAGCGCCGGCTCATAGAGCCAGAAACTGCTCCAGCCGGTGCTGTGGTGCCCGCCGAGAGCGAAGAGCGCACCATAAGTGGTGACAAGAAATGGCAGGGCCAGGACCGGCATCCCGGTCGACCAGAGAAAAGCCGTCAGGCTTATCGATAGAACCCCGGTCACCGCCGAGCAGATCATCGCCACCGTCAGGCTGCGAGCCCCGGGAGCCGAGAAGAGCCCGCCGACTATGATGGCGGTGAGGACGCCGTTCATCTGAGCAGCGATAAAAGCATGAGTGCCTGATATGAGCCCCAGCCCCTCGAGCATGAAGCCGGTAAGAAATCCACTCGTGACAGCCAGAAGGCTCAGATAAGGCGAAGCGATTGCCAGGGCGAGAAGAACCAGAAATCCCCCTGCCGGGCTTCCGCAGAAATAGAACGAGCCCAGGCTCCTGAGGAGGCTATTCGCCTGATGCGGCAGCCAGGTGATATCGGCGGAGAGCGCAAGAGGCGCCAGGGGCAGCCTCACCGAAATGGCCACAGCAATCACCAGGAAAGCCACCAGCACGAAAGGAGTACCCAGAACCGGCAATCTGGGCTGCTTGAGCTCGGCGATCGTATTACTCAAAATCAGCACCAGAAGCGCCCCGAGCACTACCAGAAAAAGTGTGCGAAGCCCGGGCTGATAGAAAGAGCCGATGAGCAGACCGACCAGAATTCCATTAACCACATCGATATCATGCTTCAAAGAGGCGAATCCGCACAGGCGCCGGAGAAGCAGCACTGTGAGACCGCAGGCGAAACCGGTGAGACCCCTGACCGGCTCGAGCAAAGTAGCAAGGAGCAAGAGAGAATTGGTAGCTGGATTACGGAGAAGGAAGAAAGCTCCGTATGCTCTGAAAACAGCCTCGATATAGCCAAGCTTGTTCAAATCACCCTCCCTCGCCATCAGGCAGAGCCGCCGCTTCGGCCCGGCGCGTCGTCATCGGCTTTACGCAGGCGCAGAACCCTGGGCATGGTGATCCGGTCCTCCGGGAATGGCTCGACGAGATGATCCGGCAGGACGTCCTGACCCGTCATCACATCGAGGTCTTCGCCCTTGCGGATGATCGATACACGATCGAAGCAGTCCACTAAAACCACTGACGGGCGGTATTCGATGAATTGCATCCACTGGGTATTGTTATAAGCTCCCACCGGGCTGAATACCAGATGATCCCCCGGCGACAGTGGCGGCAACTGGATGGTGTGCCGCATCACGTCTATATTCATACACAGCGGACCATAGAGCACCGTCTCCTCCGGAGCCCCTATCAGTGGACGGGAAGGCTTGACGTCATGGTTGTACCAGTAGCCGGTGAAAAGCACATTGGTGCCGGCGTCCAGAATGGCCGCCCGGGTGCCGTTGTGCAAACGTTTGGTACCGACCACGGTGGCGATCAGGACCTGGGCATCGTCCACCACACAACGCCCGCTCTCGATGATCAGGCTCGGTCTCTGCCTGCCGGTCTGCAGCCTGTACTGGGTCTCCTCCAGAAGAGCCTTGCAAATGACATCGGCATACTCGTTGATATCGGGCACTACCTGCTCCGGTGGCAGATAGATCCTTTGCAGGGCATTCACCGAAGGGAAGCCCCCGCCCAGGTCCAGGCTATCGATCTCGACATCCTGGCTGGACTCTATCTCACGCATGAATTTGCACATGATCCTGACCTGCTCGGCATAAGCCCTGGGCTCCAGGACGAAAGTGCCGATATGGCTGTGCAGGCCGGTGAGACGGAGGTGCTGGCTGAGAGCGATGAGACGAGCCGCATAATGGGCCTGCCCGGATTCGATATTGAAGCCGAACCGGCTCCAGAGCTCGGTATAGCCGGTATCGAAATTGAGCCGCAAAGATAGGGGCACGACAATATTGCGCTCCCTGGCAATGGTCTCGATGAGCTTCAGCTCGTCGAGGTGATCGACATGGATTCTGGCACCTTCGGTGATGGCACGCTCGAGAATCGGTCTCTGCTTATTGGGACCGTTGAAAATTATCCTGTCTGCTGGAACTCCCAGATGACGTGCCTTTTCGTACTCGAAACGGGAGACGACCTCGGCATAAGAGCCTTCCTGATGGAGGATATTGCAGACAGCGCTGAGATAGTTGGTTTTGTAAGACCAGCCGTGAATGACCTTGCCATAACGCGTTGAAAAGGCCTTCTTGATCAGCCTTATGTTAGATCGCAGACGCTCTTCCGAAGTGACGAAAAGGGGCGATCCGAACCTTCTTACCAGGTCGTCCACCGCCACGCCGAAAACAGAGTCGGTGACATCCTCCCGCAGCCCCCGGTTACCGAACTTATTGATCTCCCCCAGCCTGTGCGGCTGCATATAAGGCGGCTCCCACTGCTTGCGAACATAGGTATCGGCTCTCATTCAATAGATCTCCTGCAAAAAACCATTGCCTGCCCGCATCACATAACGGTGCTTGCAATATCGATGCTAAGCAGGCCTTGTGGATTGAGAGTGAAGACTGTGGAGGAACTGTGGAGAGACTGCAGAAGCCCGTCCAGCACAGCCACCGCGGGTTTACAAAAGTATGCGCGTTACTGCCTGGAGACAGCTTTGATAGTGAGAATTTGCTTGCCGCCGCAGAGGTAGCAAAAAGCCTCGAACATCACCGGCGGTGTTTCCAGTCGCGTCGCCGGATATTGAAGCAAGAGAAGCTCGGAAGGGGAATCCAGGAGCTGAACGGATCCACACTTATCACAGGGTCCGACATTCCACAGCTCGATCTCCTCGCTATAGCGCTCCGATACCATCACCGGATATTCCCATCCTTCCGGTGCCACGAAGAAAACCGTGCTGCCAATCGCGATCCAGGGATAACCTTTACCGGGTGAGGAAAGTACCTTGCCGCTGAAAACACCCTTCTCGAAGTCAAAGATTTCGACCCAGAAAAGACTGATCTCCCGATTTTTGACAAGCGCGCCATGCCTGGCAATAATCAGCACGCGCTGCGGCTCGTACCAGTAACGCTGGAACGTCACCTTCTCCAGCAACTCCGCTCTGGTCAATCGACTCTTTACTCTGGGCATAGTTCATGGATAGCGTCAGGGTATTGATTATATGCCCGAATCCGGGAATAGCAGAACTGGGAATCAATGCTGGGCGCATGCAAAAGGAGTCGAACTTTATGAAGATAAGAAATTGTCCCTGTCTGTCGGCTCTCTTGTTTGTATCCTGTCTGATTTTTCAAACACGGGCCGTGGCTGCCGAACCCGGGAGCAATGGGCTGCAAATGTCGCTTTCGGGCTCCGGTCCGAACGATCTGACAGTCACATTGCAAAACACCAGCAGCAGAGACATGATGTTGAACCTCGGAACAATGCTGGCACCCGGGGTCGCCAAAACCGTGGCGGGCAAGGACACATTCGTGCCGAACAAGCGCTATCAATATCCTGAGGCAATCACTCTGACCGTGGTCGACAGCGCCAAGAAGTCGCAAGAACTCGTGCTCAAAGGCCCGGCTGGTGTTGGAGGCTCCCTGGAAGCGCTGGAAGTGCCCTTGCCAGCCGGAGCGCAGTTTTCAATGAAAACACCTTTGAGTAATTACTGGAATCTCAAGACATTCAAAAGCCCCGACAAAGGCACTGTGAAACTGACAGCAAAATTTAAATGCAAAATCACCGGGGAGGAGAAGAACCGGCTCTACTGGACCGGGATCATCAAGTCGAATACGATTTCGATTTCAATGCAGCGTTAATTGCAATGGACTCTCTGCACAAATTAGCGCGCCTGATCATCCATCAAACGAACTCCACCCGGACAGTCTTTCCCAGAGCATCCGCTATCCTGCGAAGCATATTCAGCGAATGCCCTTCATAGTTGCTGTCTTCTAGCCGAGAAATTGCGGACTTGGTAGTCCCAATAAGATTAGCCAGCTCTTCCTGGGTAAGGCCGGCCTCGATTCGAGCGTCATAGATGCTCTGAGCCACATCCATGCGATTGCGCTCATCGGCTATGTATTTCTCTTTAGCAGAATCGCCTTTGACAAACCGGCTTCTCAAAAGCTCGACACCGGTCAGCTCTCTCTTGCCTGTCTTAGCTGCTCTCTTGCTCATAACTGCCTCTAGCTACTGTACCTGTAGGGATTCGTATCGAATCTCTTCTTTCTACTCTTAGCCAACTCGATGTCCCTTTTCGGCACCTTATCCAGCTTTGTAAACCCATGACTCACGACCACCAAATCCTTTCCAGAGAAGAAATACAGGAACCGATATTGAACCGTATTGACCCGGTATCGAAGCTCATAGATCCCCTTGTCCAGATAATCGGCATGGGGTCTTCTAAGCTTGCTTCCCATCTTCTCAAGCAACTCGAATCGGGCAATGGTTTTGAGCCTGACCTTGGTCTGTTGAGCCTCGAGAAAGTCGAGAACCGGCACACTGCCATCATCATCTCTAAACAGGACAAGCTTCAGTGCCGGCATAACTACCTTATCACACAGTTCACAATTTTGTGAACTGCAATTCGGTTATTTCACTTGGCGCGTATCACTTAAATAATCCCCCGAGAATCCGGTGGATTCAATCCTTGTCAGAGAGAACTGTCAAGATCTCCGCAATCATCCGGATCACGCCGACCACTTCTCCACCGGCGCTCGCAAGCTGCCGTTGATGAAAATCGACTCGAACTCGGGGAGCTCGACGATGAGCTCCTGGGCGTATCTAATGAACAAGACGCCGGTACGCGGATGCGCCAGAGGGAGATCGAGATCGCGATCCATCAGCTTCAGGAGCGTCACCGGAAGATTGCGCCCGACACCATGACCCACTACTATTCTTCCATATCACGGCAACTCATCGAGAGAATATCCCACGCCTCGCACAGTTTTGATCTGACTACCTGTTCGCACTAGCTTCTTCCTCAATAGCATGATCCGCTGCTTTACAGAATGAGCGGAGTCAGCACCTCCCCTTGAGATTCTTTCAATGATCTCTTCAGCTGAGAAAACCTGGCCGGGGCTCTGAACAAGTAGCTTGAGAATCTCAAATTCTTGCGCGGTCAAACTTACTTGTACGCCGGCTTCTGTCGCAGCACCTTCTCGCAAGTCCAGGACAAGATCACCAATACAGATCTGTTGAGGATCTTCGACTGGCGGACGCCGGAGAAGCGCCTGAACCCTGGAGGTCAACTCATCGAATGAAAATGGCTTGCAGAGATAATCGTCGGCACCAGCATCGAGTGCCTGTACTTTCTGGTTAACTTTCACGAGAGCGGTGAGAAAAAGAATGGGCATAGAACCACCGATCTGCCTGTATTTCTGGCAGATTTCGATTCCCAGAAGGCCGGGCAGTTCCCAGTCTATAATCGCCAGGTCATACTGAAGTTGAAGAAGATACTCCAATCCGATGTCACCACTGGCAGCGACATCCACCAGATGATGGCTCTTGCTCAACCCTTCTGCCACCATAACGCTGACAATCTCATCATCTTCGATCAATAATATGCGTGCGATCAGTCCGCCCTCATCATCGAATAGGCACCGTAAACTTGAATCTGCTCCCCTTACCTGGCTCGCTCTCAACCCAGATCTTTCCTCCGTGCCCATCGACCAGAGCCTTGCAAATGAAAAGTCCGAGACCAAAACCTCTCCGTTTCAGACCTCCAGGTTGATCGAGCTGCCGGAATCGATTGAAGATAAGATGCTTCTTTTCCTCGGGTATTCCAGGTCCCAGGTCGATCACCTCAAACTGAGCCTCCAGTCCAATAATTCCGCCCCGGACATGGACGCTCGCTCCCTCCGGTGAGTACTTCAAGGCATTTCCGATTAGATTGATGAGAACCTGAACCAGCCTGTTTTCATCAGCGATCAAAACATCGTTGGTGAACTCGGATTCGATAGAGGAAGACGGCTTCGCTCCTGCTCCGGTTACCGAATCAATGGCACGCTCGATAATTCTCCCAACGCTTGTTTCTTGCTTCACAAATTCGATTTCGCCCACCTCGGCGCTTTCAGACTCGAGCAGATTCGAAACCAGACACAGAAGATACGAAACCGCTCTCATGGACGTATCGACCACAGTCTTTCCACTATCGTCCAGGGGTCCGTAAAATCCTTTGCCTATCATATCCAGACCCATCTCGACCGCGGTAAGCGGTCCTCTTATGTCGTGGCTGACCATGGCAATGAGATTGCCACGAAGCTGACTCAACCTGTGTTTTTCGGTCACATCCTGAACGCTTACGAAAATCTGCTCGACACCATCGAGCTCGAGCCGGTTGACGAGAACCTCTGCCATAAACTCCTCACCGCTTTTCCGGCGAGCAGGCAGAGTCGCCGGCTCCAGCGAGCCCAACCAGGCGCTCTCGTTAACGGGAAACAGGAGCGACACATGCTGCTGTGCAAGTTCTCGAGGACGATACTCGAAGGTTTCGACTCCTCGCTCGTTTACCGCCAGAATTCTCTCCTCTTTGTCGATTACAAGAAGAGCCAGGGGAAAGGCCGTTATGAATTTGCGCACGCGGCTGGTGAGCTGCTCGGTGGATCTTTTGAGCGCCTCCAGCTCCCTCAGGCAGTCGCCTTTATGGAACCCCGAAGAGTCGCAGGGCATTTCATTCATCCGATTTCTTCAGAAAAGGGTCGTTCGAAATTTTCCGACTGTCACTCTACAGTGAAAAACCGTCCTTATTATAGCGAACATCGAAGGACCACACCTCAAGACCCCATCCGGGTCCCTGGTCTGTTCACCTATCGATGCTCGTCTTGCCGACTACTTTGTCAAGGACCCAGAGAGGTAGATTACCATGGAAGAATTCACGATCGCTTCAGTCGAAAACTTCAAACCTGACCAGCTTGATCAAAATCTGCGAACTGCCCTGCTCGAAGACATGCAGAATTTCGACTTCAAGAGCATTACCAGCGACACTGCGGGACCGATTCTGCCGACAGTGGAATTCGATTTCAGCGAGCCGCCGGTCACCGAGCCACCCCCGGCCGGTCAAATTGAGACGCCATCCAGAGCGAACAGCAACGGCCCAGTACCCGAAATCCAGCCAGCCGCTCCTCGATCGCAGTCGGACGTGCCTTTTTCACGACCGAGAGACTCCGATGGGCAAGGTCTTCCTCCGCAGGCAAGACACCGATAGAGGAAAATGCAATGCCGGGTCTCAGATGGTCCGGCATTGTATCATTAATGCCCGGCCAGGTAATCTACCGTGAGCAGAAACGATCCGCCAATCTGTCCAGACTGCAGGAAGCCTGCGAGAAATGAATCTCTCGGGACCCTCACTCACTGGCTCCTGGCATGCTCTTGCGGGCTTGCCACCACAAATGATGACATCCAGAGGATAACGGTAAATTTCTGCCGGACATGCGGCAAACGTATAGGCCGGGGAAGGGACGGCTCGCTCACGTCATACATTCTCAGGCATGACTACTGCAAATGTGCGACACCAAAGCCATTTGCCGAGACAGTAGAGCTGAGAAAAGAAGACTTCATTCTCATGAGCCACGACCTGGGCGATTGGGAGGATGAGGAGGAAATAGAGGTCAGCCCAGATTTGTTTCCTGTGGAGAGATTCAAACCAATTTCTGAGCTCGGTCGCGGTGCCTCCGGTATTGTCTGGCTGGCGCGCGATCGCCTGCTAAAAAAGCTGGTGGCGGTGAAAGTGCTGAATGTGATCGACAGGAGATACATAGTTTCATTTCAGGAAGAAGCTCGCACCACCAGCCGGTTGCAACATGAGAACATCGTCCGAATTCTGGATTTCGGATTGATTGATTCTTCTCGTCCGTATCTCGTGCTCGAGTTCCTCCCCGGGCTTTCCATCAAGTATTTGCTGAAGCGCGATGGGCCCCTGCCTGTCAATCGAGTGCGGCAAATCTTCAGGCAAATCTGCGATGCCCTGCAATATGCCAATGATCGAGGAATATACCATCGCGATTTGCAGCCCAACAACATACTGGTGATTGAAGACGATCAGGGGAATTGCACCGTGAAGCTCATCGATTTCGGCATCGCCAAGATTCGGGAGCGCACAGCCGACCCTACCGGAATCGAAGGGGCTTACGACACCATGGCCGGTTCGCCAGCTTATATGAGTCCGGACGGCAGCTGCGGGAGAGGGTACGACTCCCGGTCCGAGGTCTATTCCGTCGGCTGTGTGCTCTACGAATCCATTACGGGAGAGCCTCCCTTCCAAGCCGATACTCCCCTGCAGATTCTATCGATGCACGCCAACGATCCTGTTCCGCAGGTGCCCGACAATCTGGAAAGTACAGAAGCTTGGCAGGAGATTCTGAACAGAGCCCTGGCAAAAACACCCGAGAAGCGGTTTGCCGGACCTAAAGACCTCGGTGAGGCGATCGCTTCGCTGGGTCAGAAAGGATCGGATCAGGCAGGCAGTTCACACGCTCCGCGGGAAAGCCCTGGTGCCGGGCTGAGAACAGTCATGTCTCTGGCATCGATCATCTGTGCAGCTCTCCTCGTCTACATTTCCCTGGCCCAGAGCCGACAGCAAGAGAGCCAGAAAAAGAGGCCACAAGCGGTTCAGGAAAGCGGGCCAGCCGAAATGTTGTTTTTCGACGATCGTATTCCCCGCGTAAAATGGCAATGTCTCGGAGAGCCCCCAGACAGAGTCTACATGGCCATGGCGAACTGCACCGATGATGATTTCGAACAACTCAAAGGATTTCAGGATGTCACCAATATCGGACTCTTTGGAATGAACGAAAATATCACCGGCACCGGAGCCCGGCATCTCAAGGGACTCAATATTCTCGCCCTCGGCCTTCCCACGACGAAACTCACCGACGAAGGTCTGGATGCGATTTCCGAGCTCACCTCCCTGAAAGCGCTTTCGCTTGAATGGAACACGAGTCTCACAGAGAAAGGAATCGAGCACCTGCGAAAATTAACGAATCTCGACTCGCTCGCCCTCAGATATATGAAACTGCCATCAAACACGCTCAGGTCGGTGAGCGAAATGAGTTCTCTCACCGACCTTGTAATATCCTCGAGCGAGCCATTCAATCATGAAGAGCTCGGGCTTCTTACCAGACTGAAAAAGCTCAGGAACCTGACCCTTCTGGATGAGAAAATCACAGACGACGACTGCAAAGTCCTCGCGCGTTTGCAAAACCTCCAGACTCTTGTGCTGAAGAATAATCCCGTAACCGATCGGGGAGTCCCGTCGATCGCATCGATGAAGTTACGCATTCTCGAACTTTCTGGAACATTGATAACCGATCGAGCCCTGGTCGAGCTTGCCGAATGCAAATCCCTTGAGAAACTCAAACTGGTGAACTGCAAGGGACTGAGCAGCACCGGCCTGGACCGACTGAAGAAGTCTCTTCCTCATTGTCAGGTCAAACTGAAGAGCGAAGACCCCGGCGCAATCGTCTTTTAGGCATACACATGCAAAGCGAATGCCCTTCATATTCGCTCTCCGCGCTCATCCGGATCAGGCCGACCACTTCTTCACCGGCGCTCGCAAGCTGCCGTTGATGAAAATCGACTCGAACTCGGGGAGCTCGACGATGAGCTCCTGGGCGTATCTAATGAACAAGACGCCGGTGCGCGGATGCGCCAGGGAGAGATCGAGATCGCGATCCATCAGCTTCAGGAGCGTCACCGGAAGATTGCGCCCGACACCGTGACTGAGATAGACCCACGAGGGAAAGCGCGGGTTTATCTCAATCAGGTATATTTTGCCGGAGTCGGCCCGTATTACCTCCACCTCTAGCGGTCCCGACCAGGAGAGCCGCTCCACTATCTTACGGGCCAACGCGGCAAGGGCATGATCCACTACCGTAACACCTGCCCAGGCCTTTCCCTTCTCGGTTACGGCACGCTTGCGCATCATTACCTCCGCCACCATGGCGCCGTTTCCATCACCGATGGCGGTGAGATTGAATTCGTCGCCTTTCACCACTTTCTGCACAAGCACGGGATACCCCCAGGACTGAACCAGACGAGCGAACGCCTGCCTGGCTTCCAGGGCGCTATGAGCCATGACGGCGTCATAAAAGACTCCTTTCACCATGAGGGGATAGGACCAGCCTTCCGCCTCGCAATTATCGAAAAATCCGGGATCCGTCACTCTTTTGATTCGAGGCGTGCCGATCCCGAGGGAATCACAAAAGCTCTCCAGATGCTGCTTCGCTCGCAGGGTCAATTGCTCCCTCGAAGGGGTAAGCATTCTCACACCGTACTGCCCGAGCCTGCCGGCAAGCCCGGCGAAGCTCTGCATCTCCGAGTCGAGACACGGGATCACGGCATCGAGACCTTCCTGCCAGGCGATCTCTTTCATCCGCTCATGCAGGACTTCCTCGCCGGAAGCCGGATAGGGAAGAAGATAGCTGCTGTCGAAGAGATCCTTGTTATAGAGACCGGCATCCAGAGCATCATATCCGAGCCCCACTATCCGTCCCCGGAAATCCGGATGCTCTTTCAGGCAGCGAGCCACCGCCCCGCCGGGACCGGGATTGTCGGCTTTGGAGTTGATCCCTGTCACAGCGACAGTCCATTCCTGCCAGGGTCTTCTGGCGATCATCTTTTTCATCGCATATATCTCCCGAGCTGACGGACGAAGCCTTCAACGCCACTAGCCACGACATCCTCGGGAATGTCGTATTCAACGGAGAGGGTTCTGACAATCCCGTCACAGTCCTCGCCTGATTTGATGATCCTGAGAGCATCCATAGCCGGCTGATTGAGAGTGAAGCTCTGGCCCGTGGTCGGATCGAAAGCGAATCCTGTCTCGCTCACCGCCAGCCTGGATAGCCGTCCGGACGCCTTCAACTGTCTCAAAATCTGATTGGTCGTACCTTCTATAGAGTCCATACGTCACCCCTGGTCAGTTTTGTTTGCCGCTCACAATTTCGATGCTAGTGCGAGGCTGTGGACTGACCATGAAGACTATGGAGAAATTGTGGAGAGCCGGACAATTCTTCATACAATACGAGTATGAGCACCCCCCTCAAAATCATTCTTGTTTGCGACGACAAAGAGCGATCTATGTCAATCGCCGGCATTCTCGATGGTTTCGCCGATATCCATGTGGCGGGAAAGTACAACCTGGACAATTCATATTCAGCAGCCAATTTCCTGGAGGTCCAGGCGATCTGCCTCGACCTCCATCAGACACCGGTGAAAGCCCTCTCAACCCTGGCGACTCTGGTCGATCGTTTTCCCAAGATCACTTGCTGGGTATGCGCTCCGGAACTCGAACCGGAGATTGTTCGCACTGCTTTCAGGCTCGGAGCCGTGGAGTTTTTCCATGCCTATACTATGAAGGAGGAAATTCCCCAGGCTCTTATGCGTCTGCAAAACAGGCGTCCCCGCTACCAGATTCAGCCATCTAAAAAGGACAAGAGGAACTCCAGCATTCAAACTCTTTTAGTTTCAGACGGCGACTCCATAAGGATCAAAAAGATAGAGGGCTTGCTGAGACAGAGGAAAAATCTCTATTTCATGGCTACCGTACCCGTCGATGAAGCCCTGGAACGAATGCGCCTGATGCGACCCCGGCTCGTCTGGATCGACCTGGCACCAGAACCGGACCGCTGCCTGCCCCTCATCGAAAGCACAAGAGACTTGCTTCCCAGTGCAAATGTCATGGTGAGCTATGACCATCCGGACCCCGTCCTGGTCAAAAAAGCCTATAACCTCGGCGCCGCCGATTTTCTCGATCCGGAGCGCTGGAAGATCGATCTCCCGGCGGCACTCGCCTCGATGCAACCCGAGGCAAAAGGAGACAAGACCTGGTGGTCCCTGGTGCGCAAGCTCCTGGGCTCGAGCTGAATCGAACCTCAGCGCCCGCCGGCGTCATAAGTATTGCGAAGGTCCACTTGCAAAGGACCGGTTCCGAAACCGGGCATGGTGCGTTTTCTATATAGATCTATCGATGCCAGGGCATCCGGCGAGCTGAATGTCGTCTCGGTATAGAGCTTCTGCAGATGCAGTTTGCGGCGGAGCTTTTCGATGCCGGCGCTGCCGAGCTTCACCCCGGTATCATAGACGCTGACCACTTTCAGGGCCGGCAGATCGACGAGCTTCATGAGTCCGCGGCTGGTTATCTTCGGGTTGTACTCCAGATCGAGAGCCGTGAGACCTTTCATCTCTTTGATTTCATCGAGACATTGATCGTCGATATTGCAAGCCCTCACCGAAAGACTTTCCAGGCGGGGAAGAGCGGCAAGGGATCGGAGACCAGCCCGGGTCATGTCGGGATTGCTGTAGAACTTCAGGGTCTCGATCGAAGGACACTGGCTGAGCCTCTCGAGCTGGGCATCCCCGAGGGTGGTGCGACTCAACAACAGCCAGGTGGGCTCGAGCTTGACCAGGCTATCGAGATCCCGCTCGGAGAGCTTCACATTGTCGGCCATGAAAATCGGGATTTTCATATTGGTATCGGCACATTCCTGAAGGATCTCGGACTCTTCCGGATTTATATAGAGAAAAGACTGGGCCTTGCGCGGAACCGCTGAATCGACAAGCACGTGCTCCTCGAAGCTATGGGACGGAAAAGCCTCGGCTTTGTCTTTATCGATGACGGTCTTATCGGGCTCGACACCGGGACCTGAGCTGGGACCGGAGCTTGTTC
>JAGQHH010000270.1 GCA_020431945.1 Cyanobacteria bacterium HKST-UBA02
ATGAGACTGGAGCTCAACGAAGACGAGGAGATTGGCAGCCCCAACGACCTCATCGACACCAGACCTTTTGCAAACGCTATCAATAAGTATTTCGCCGGCAACCCGCTGGTTCAGTATCTCGATCAACAGAATCCGCTCTCCGAGCTCTCGCACCGCCGCCGGATCACATCCTTCGGTCCCGGTGGTATCGACCCGGCCGCGGCTCCTGTGGAGATGCGCGATGTGCACCCCAGCCAGATCGGACGTGTCTGCCTGGTCGAATCTCCGGAAGGCAAGAACTGCGGTATGGTCTCTTATCTCGCGACCTACTGCCGTATCGATGATGACGGCTTCCTGACCGTGCCTTATCGCAAGGTGAAAGACGGCATCCTCACCGATGCGGTTCAGTATCTCACTCCCAGCGACGACAAGAAATACACCCTGGCTCCGCCTGATACCAAGGTCAAAGACGGCAAGATAGTCGGACCCCTGGTGGCGGCAAGACGCGGCGAGCTCTTCTTCGAAGTGCCTCCGGAAGCCATCGATATGATCGGCATCACGCCCCAGGGATTCTTCTCGGTGGGCTCCGGACTGATTCCCTTCCTGGAGCATGATGACGCGAACCGTGCTCTCATGGGCGGCGGCATGATGCGCCAGACCCTGCCCCTGGTGAGACCCGAGCGTCCCCGGGTAGGCACCGGCATGGAGAAAATCGTGGCTCGCTCCTCGGGTCATTCGGTCATCGCCAGACGCGGCGGTATCGTCACCCATGTCGATGGCAACAGGATCGAGATCCAGCAGGCAAGCGGCGAGATCCGTACTTATAATCTCACCCGTTTCGATCGCACCAACCAGAACACCATCCTCGACCAGAGACCGGCAGTGGCTAAAGGCGATCGGGTGGAAGCCGGACAGATCATCGCCGACGGACCGGCAAGCGATAAGGGTGAGCTGGCTCTGGGTCGCAACCTATTGACGGCATTCCTCTCCTGGAACGGCTATAACTTCGAAGACGCCATCATCATCAGACAGGGTATCGTCCGGGATGACGTCATCACCCATATCGAAATCGAAAAGCATTCCATCGGTGTCTACCAGACCCTGCGCGGACCGGAAATCCTCACTCCCGAGCTTCCCAATGTGGCCGGCAAAGACATCGAGCATCTGGACGAGCGCGGTATCGCCAAGATAGGCAGCTATGTCGAGCCCGGCGATGTGCTGGTCTCCAAGCTCACACCCAAAGAGCACAGAGCCCTGAGCTCGGAAGAAGAGCTCCTCCAGGCTATCTTCGGTAAAGTAGCCGAAGAGATGGCGGACAGCTCCCTTCGTGTTCCCCACGGAGCCGGCGGCCGGGTCATCGATGTGCGTATCTTCACTCCCGAGACCACTCCCGAGATGAAGGCAGGCGTTATCTGCGAGATCGAAGTTCTCACCGCTCGCCTGTGCAAGCTCGAAGTCGGCGACAAGCTCGCCGGACGTCACGGAAACAAGGGCATCGTCGCCACCATCGTTCCCGATGAGGACATGCCTTATCTTCCCGACGGCACCCCGGTGGATATCGTTCTCAATCCGCTCGGCGTCCCCAGCCGTATGAATGTCGGTCAGGTCATGGACACCCAGCTCGGCTATTACGCCAGCGTCCTCAATCGCTTCTATCGCATCCACCAGTTCGACGAGTCTCTTGCCAAAGACGCCTCTTACAACCTGGTCAAGGAAGCCCTGGAAGAAGTGCGCAAGACCCCCGGCTACGAATGGCTGGGAGAAGACGGCAAAGTCACTCTCTATGACGGCAGAACCGGCGAAGCAATCAACAGCCCGGTCCTGGTCGGTCGCCAGTATATGCTCAAGCTCAACCAGCTCGTGCTTCACAAGATCAACGCCAGATCCGGTCTCGGCGGTCCCTACGCTGCGGTCACCCAGCAGCCGGTGGGCGGCAAGGCCAACCACGGCGGTCAGAGAATGGGCGAGATGGAAGTCTGGGCGATTCAAGCCTATGGTTGCGCTCATATGCTCAACGAGATGATGACCATCAAAGCAGACGACATCCAGGGACGCCACCAGGCGTATGCCGACATGGTCCAGGGCAAGAACCCGCCTACCGGCGGCCGCACCGCCGCGTTCGACGGGCTCTGCTGCGAGATCCGCGGTCTCGGTCTCGAGATGACCCTGGGCAAGGTCGTGGACAGCTTCGATCCTCTCCCGGAAAAATTCTGCAGCCATGTCGATCTTCCGGAAGATCCCACCCTCGAGGAAGCACTGCAAGTATCTTCGGTAGACATGATCGAATCCGAGCTGGGTCAAAGACTCCTCGAGATTCCGGCAGGCGACTACGAGCCGGTGGTACGTCCGCCCCAGGTGCCCATGATCACTTCGATCACCAACGGCAAATTCGGCAAGAAACCTCAAATAGAACTAGCACAGGAGTCATTGATTGATGATATTGATGAGCCAACAGATTCTCAGGACACGCTTCAACCTCAAGGAGAGGACAAAGACCAACAAAACGTCTTTGACTTCATTGACAGTGTCACTGCCGACCTCGACTTCGAACCCCCGAAAGGAAGCGAAAGCGAAGTCTCCCGGGGAAATGTCTCCCAAGAAAATGTCTCCCAGGAAAGCGACACGACATCTGAGCTGTCCAGCTTGATCGCCCCGGAGCTCGATCGGGAAGAAGAGATGCTCGATTTCCCCTCCCTTTCGGAGCTTCAATCCCTGGCTCAAGAGCTCATGGGCATTTCCCAGGAGGACAAAACAAAAGTATCCGTCACCATAATGCCGGAGACCATTAAAACCGATTCTTAAGTGGAGCAGAAATGAAAAGGTCAGCCATTATCTCGATAAACACAGCCTGCCTTCTATTGTTGGTAGGTATGATTCTGGCAACGCTGGCACAGCCGGCTGTGGCTCAGCCTTTCATTCCACCGGAACCGCCTCCCATCGGCGACGGCTCGGTACCGGCACCGGTGACACCCGGCGATGCCGGCGGCGCGCCGCCGGTTCCTTCGGATACAGCCGATCCTACACCAGGACACAATTTCCCGGTGGGTGTCGGTCGCGATCGCACGGTCATAAGAGTCATGCACAATGACGGCCGCGGTCAGCGCGAAGTGATGACCATCCGTCCCGATCAGCTCAGCAATGACGAGCTCGCCCAGGTGGAGGGCATTCTCGGCGTCAACGCCAGATCCGGCGAACAGACCATTACCGCCAATGCTTCCGACGCTCAGATCGAGCAACTCAACGAAGCCCTGGCTCACTATCCGCAGTTTCAGAACAACGGCGGTCGCAAACAGATCGTCGATGATGCTCCGGGTGCGAGCTATCCTCATACTCCCAGCCGTTACGGTCTGACACCGGACCATCCCCTGCCGACTGTCTGGACATTCTCCAGATATCTCGTTCTGGCAGGCGTGGTGAGCGCAACAGTATTTATGTCTATTGCCGCTTATTCCATGGTCCTCGGTCATCCTTATGGCGGCTCGAGAGTGATCGGCGCTGCTGCCGGGCTGATGCTCCTGCTCTCCGCCTACACCATCTGGAAGATCGTGCAGATGAATACTTTTAACGCCAACAGCGACACACCGGCTCAAATCAACACCGGAGCCTTCAACGCCCAGGTCCAGGATGCGTTCATGAACAGACCCCAGGTGCCCCTGCCGGGCGCAAGCGGCGCCACAGGCAGATCCGGCGTACCGGTTCAGCCACTGGGTAACGCGAATAATCCGTAGAATCCGCAGATTAACTGCAGTGTGACCGTAGAATCAACATAGACTGATAAGCAGAAAAATCGGAGAATCGAGTCATGAAAGGGATAGCCAACAAGACGAAGAAGCGGAGGACGGCAGTAATTGCCGTGACCGTCGCTCTCGCCCTTGGTGGCGGCACCCTCACTCAAGCAGCTCTTGCCGGCAACGGCCAGTCCGAAGTGTTCTCGGCCAAGCCCGCTCCTCCGATCCAGACCAAGCCGCCGGAGGATCCGAATCTGGCACCGGCCACCAGAGCGGGATCGCTCTCGATAATGTCCGATGATTCACCGGCGCTTCGCTGGTTCGAGAATTACGACATGCAGCGTTATACCTATCAGAAATCGCCGGCGGATCGTGCCATCCTTAGAAGACCGATCAATCAAGAAGCCGAAAGAGTCAAAGAGTGGATCGATACGGCAGGCAAGGTGGCTTACAACTACCGGGAGCTGGCCAAATTGCTTCGTGCATCCACAGCTCCTGATGGACATCACGATATCGATGAGTTCCGCAAGCTCGTGGCTGACTGGTATGACGACGAGGCGGCGGTCTATGAAGAGCTGATCAAGCCCCGCCCTCCAGCTCGAACCAAGGAGGACCTGGAAGAGCAATTACTCGCGGTGAAGAGCAGGGCATCCAGCCTCAAGGACAACTACAAGGCCCTCAATGCCATGGACATCGAGCTCAGACAGAAGTACCGAGTCCATCTCGACAAGAACGAGGACCCGCTCACCAAGTACGTCACCGGCGTAGACGGGCAGAAGAAGTAAAAAGTTTTTTTCGACAGACACCAGGCTCAGTATCACCAGAGACCATAAGGACAATTCAGGATAATGGCGATTCAATTAAACGACAGAGACAACTTGATCTTCGATCTCATCGATGAGCACGAGGTTTTGCTCGAGAAGCATATCTCCTGGTTCATCGCCGAAGACGACAAGCCGGTGTTGATCAGAGACCGTCTCCGCAAACTCTTCTATCTCGACTATCTTCTCTGCCACAGGCACGGGACCAAGCTTCCCTGGTGGACTACGCCCACCAAGCCTCTGGTCTATCTGCTCTCGCCCATGGCGAAAACGGTGAGCGGCAAAGCCGACGATGACACCGATCGTTTCGACGCGGAATGGCAGAGACATCACCTCGAAGTCGCCAATCTGAGAATGCTTTATCTAATCAGTCAGACCGAAGGTCAGATCAGCAATTTCAAATGGACAACTTGCAGAGGCGAAGACAAGACCGTATTCGGTCTCGACGCCAAAGTAACCTTTACCGCCAACGGTATCGCCTACGATATCGGCATCGTCAACCAGCCGGGTGCCACCGAGGAGTCCATCGCCAGGATGGAATCGGCTCTCGAGAATGCCGGAGTCGAGATGATTTTCTGCGTCTCCAGAGACGAGGAATCGGAAGAAGCCATACAGAAGGCGATCCACGCGAAAGCCGGCTCGAAGCTTGCCCGGTATTGCTTCTTCGCCACGCACCAGGACCTCTACAAAAAGGGCATGGTGTCCTCGAAATGGCAGAACTCCGAGCAAAAATCCGTCAACCTCTTCTCCGGCGCTGCCGATCTGGCTGGCTGGACAAAAGGAATCGGTCAAGCCCAGGCAGCATCTGCCTGAAGTAATTTGCTTGAGGTAATCTGCCTGATAGAAAGGGACTGTAACAGTCCGATGTTAGATTTGGTCATGAGGGGTTAAGGGTCCGGGGAGCCGGACCCTTTTGATTTGGGGGTGATGCCGCTTCAGCGATACTCGAACATCGTGGCGGGGTAGGTAAATATTGGTAGTTTGGCAGCATAGAGTTCAGCATGGCGGCCCGAGAGCACGATCCCAGAGAAGATGGAGAGCCCGACATTATCGATGTCGAGTTATCCTCGTCCCTGCGGGTCGGCACCATGTTCTCGAACCGGTACCTGATCGAGGAGCAACTCGGTTATGGCGGAATGGGTTGTGTATACCGGGCTCGCGACCAGAAGCACGATTCTCTTGTTGCTCTAAAGGTCCTTCACCCGAGCCTTTTGAGCGATCAGTCCTCGAGGCAGCGCTTTATCCGGGAAGGCAAAGCCTTGCGCTTTCTCCGTCATCGCAACGTGGTGGCGGTGAATGACTTTGCCATCTCGGTCAATGGCTTGCTCTATCTCGAGATGGAATATCTGGAAGGCGATAACCTCTCTGAGGTGCTCAGGGTAGAGGGACCGCTTTCGGTACCGCGCTTCGTCACGATTTTTTCTCAAGTCCTGGCAGCTCTGAGCCATGCCCATGATGAAGGGATCATCCATCGCGACTTGAAACCAAGCAATATCATGCTGGTCAAATCGGCTACCGGTGCCGAGAAGGTCAAGATCGTGGACTTCGGCGTCGCCAAGCTCGTTCAGGAAAACGACACCGCCTCCCAGGAGCTCACTGCCCTGGGCGAGTTCATCGGCTCTCCGTCCTATATGAGTCCGGAACAGGTGGAAGGCCGACGTCTCGATTTGAGAACCGATATCTATTCTCTCGGTTGTGTCATGTATGAGGCTCTGACCGGTGTGCGGGCTTTTTCAGGCAAGAATTCCCTGATCATCATGCACAAGCAGGCCAAAGAGCAGGCTCTGCCCTTCGCCAAGGTAGCCAATGCCCTGGAAATTCCTGGATGGCTCGAAAAAATCGTCTTCAAGGCGCTGGTCAAGGACACCGACTATCGCTACGCCACCTGTCACGAAGTGCGTCTGGACCTGCTCGACGGCCAGTTCGCCCAGCCCAAGACCGATGCCGCCGCCGAGCAGTTCCAGGTCCTGCCCTGGGAGTCGCTTCGCTCTGAGGAGAGTGTCACAGCCTATTCGGCCTCCGATTCCGGCTCCTTCAGCGTCGCTGCCGGACCTTCCGGCCAGATAACAGAGAAGATCAGGCGAGCCGGAACCTTTTCCCTCGGTTCCCGGGCCCAGCGCCAGGAGCTTCGCTCCTTCACAGGAATGGTGCTCAAGCTCTTGAAGAAATCCGAGGTGGTCACCGAGCTCGAGCTCTCGGCGGCACGGCAGTATCAAAGCGAGAACGGTGGAGA
>JAGQHH010000271.1 GCA_020431945.1 Cyanobacteria bacterium HKST-UBA02
TAGCTTTCACGTCGCACCCTCACACATTCCTCACCGTTTTCTTGATAGTATCGTTAATACGGCGAGAGCGGATGTCGGAGATAAAGCCATGAAATCTAAGAAGAGTAAGCAGAAGCAAAAGCAGAAGCAGAAACCGAGTCGACAGCTCAAGGAATTGACGGGTGAAGTAAGAGTCGATGCCGAGTCCAGCAGTACTATCTCCGGCGGTCACACAGTAGCCAAGAGTCCTTCATCCGGGACCGTGACTATTAACAACGACGGCAACTTTTAGTTGAAGACTTCGGCGCCATTTCCAATCGTCTTCAGTTCACGATTGGGTGAGTCCCTGGTATCATCCTCGAGCATAAGGAATGAAAGTTAGTATCAAGACCATCTCATTGTTTGCATAAGGAACGAATATGAAGTCGCTTGCGGTTGCGTGCTCTCTCTTGCTAGCCGGACTCTTTCTTCAGCCATTGGCGGTGTACGCTGAAGATACGGCATCGAGTTCGAATGAATCTTCCGGGAAGAAAGACGCTGAGCTTCAAAAGACTGCTGCCATCAATACTTTGCTCAAGACCATGGGATTTGCCGATCTCATAAAGGAGACAATGAACAAGGCCTTCACGAAGGCTGAGGCGCTATACAGGCAACAGATGGAAGAGTACCTCCTGAAGAAGGGCATAAGCGAAGCTGAGGCAGCCAAACAGACGGATGAGAAGGCGACGACCAACTTTGCAAAAGCTCGAGAGGCTCTGGAAGCGAAAGGCTATGTACGCAAGACCGAGCTGGCAGTGACGCTGGCTCTTGATGAGCATATGACCACACCGGAACTCGAGTTTCTGATCAATTATCATCAATCTCCTGTAGGCAAGCGCTCGAGGGAATTGACCTACGAGTTTGCCGAGGCCGGGAGAACCGCGATGGCTTCCACGGTCAATCCCTATCTCAAGAAACTCGAGCAAGAGATTGAAGGCGGACCTCCTGCCGGCAAGTTTGAAGTGCCGAATGCTTCGGAGGTTCTCAGCAAAGTCTCGCCCGATAAGAAAGAGTTGATCGAAAAGCTTATGACCATTGCTAATCCAGGTGATGCAACGCGTGAGTCAGTCGTTCGAATCGAAGAAGAACGTCTTGCAAAAGTCATTGCCGATCCCCCGGCGAATGTCTCGGAGGAGGCTCGCCAGAAATACATTGCTTTCGAGCGAAAGTTCATTGATGCGCAGAAAACGAGGATCGACTGGAATGCCGCCTTCTATCCGGCAATGGTCGATGCCTATAATCGTCATTGCTCGGTGCAAGATCTCGAGGGTCTGGTCGAATTCTATAGTAATCCCAGGGCGCAGGAGATAAACAATAAACTCAGCGTCTATATTGTCGAAGCCCTGCAATCGATGCAAAAACTCTGGCTTGCCGATTTTGTGAAGTCGGTGGGAGAAATCGACTCGAAGGCAAATCAATAGCTGGCCTCTGGAAGCTCGAGCCAGAATTTGCTTCCGGAGCCGACCCGGGATGAGAAATCAAGCCTGCCTGATTGCGCCTCGGCTAGCTTCTTGCTGATGAACAGACCGAGACCACTCCCTTTGCTTCGATCTTCTGATGCTATCTGGTCGAATCTGGCGAAGATCTTATGGGCGTCTTCTTCAGGGATTCCTCTACCGTTATCGCTGACAATGATCTTCACCATACCGTCTGTTTTCTCTTCCTTTATCTCGATCCGAGATTGCTCAGGTGAAAATTTGACTGCATTGGAAAGCAAGTTGACCAGTATCTGAATCGATCGATCGGGATCGGCCAGAACCTCGAAGGACGAGTTGTCGACTACGATCTCGATATCCTTGAGCTCCGCCATGGCGCGCACGGCATCGACGGAGGGATCGATTATTTCTTTTGTTGAAACGGCTCTGACCTCTACATCCAGAGCAACCGAGCCGTCATCCTTGAGGCTGTTGAGAACAAGAAGATCATCGGCCAGATCGCTCAACCTGCGTATCTCCGGCAAAGCCCTTCTGATCATTCTTTGTCCCTTCTCATTGAGGTCGCCTGTTTCCACAAGGGATGTGAACCCGGCTGCTACCGAAAGCAACGGGTCTTTGAGATCTTCGCGCAAGAGAGACGACAGCTCCTGTCGCTCCTTCTCGAGCCCGGCGATACTTCGTGCGGCTTCGAAGAAGAAAGAGTCTAAGTAAGCAAGCTCGAAATCCGCTCTCCTTTTATCAGAGATCGCTGCTTGCCTGAGCTCCTCTCGGCGCGACAGCCGCCCGGCATTCTCCTCTATATTGCGCAATCGAGAGAGCACGTCTTTCCAGATCCGCAGTGCACCGAGACCGGTCAGGAATGCCACCAGCACCGATGCTACCGCCAGGACTTTGAGGACGTTACCTCTCAGCTCTGCTATTCGTTGTGCGTGCATGGTGTCCAGTTCTGCCAGCTCGGCGAGCAGTCCGCCGGCTTTCGTGAAAGTAGCTGAAGAGAGCTTGCCGCTCTCGAGCATTTTCTTCATGGTGCTTGCCAGCTGGGGAGCCGAGTCGGCCAGCTCATCGGGCGCAGCGGCAGCCAGGTCATCGGCAATTTTCTTCATCTCCTCCACTTTTCCCTGAACCTGCTCAAGCTCTTCAGGGACTTCGACCCGTGAGCCTTTCTCCAGCTTCACCAGAGCCGCAAGATCTTCATCGATCTGCCTTTTGGTTTTTTCACGTGCTCTGGTCTCCTCATCGGAGTCGCCAGGGATGCGTCTCACAGACAGGAGCATCAGGTGAGTCACTCCCGAGGACAGGCGGGTGGTGTGTTGGAAGATCTCTCTTGATCGCAACTCGCTGGCAATCTCCTGATCGACCTGGTTGATCAGGACTCCCAGAAGTATTACTGCTGTGGCTGAAACGGCCATGGATCTGCCGATCAGAATCAGAAGCGTCTTGCCAAGATTGGACAAGCCGTTAGAGCGAGAGAAGCGAGCGGAGGACCAGGACAAACCGGATAAATCGGACAAGCCGGATATGCCGGACAGATCGGACAGACCGGACAAACCGGACAGACCGGACTGATCGGACACACCGGACGAATTAATTCCCGCATTTAGATCACTGGGTTTCTCCTGAAGAAGAAAGGCGAGATCAGCTCCGTCCCCTTCCCGCTTAAGCTCTATCGACTGCCCGTGGCATAGATGCTGCACCAGCGCGAGTGTCCTGGACTCTCTCGACCCCGAAGGAGACGCGGCACTTTTGATCGACACTTTCAATCCGGATTCTGCGGATACACTTACGGATACAGACGACTCTTCTCCGGCGAAGGTCTGGACCAGCGAAATGACGGCTCTCGTCAGTGAATCCGGATCGCACTTCAGACTTCCCGACTCGGCATGAATGTCGACCGGGCCGCAATCTGCACCGAGCAAGACTTCCTCTATGGAAGCCCGGAGATCATCGCACGACGTCATACTGACGGTCATATTCCACTTGCCGGAACGCAACTTATCCAGATCGAGAATATCGTTGATCAACGCTATCAAGTCGGCGCAGAGCCCCTTGAGACGGCGGATCAGGTCTTCCTGGCTCTTGCCGATCGTTCCCAACGCTCCGGCTTCGATCAACGAGACGACTCCCGCGATGGATGTCATCGGTGCTCGTATGTCGTGCGATACCACGGCGCCGAGCTCCTGACGAAACTCTTCTCGTCTGGTGATACTGTTCGCCGTATCGCAAAGAACCTTTTCGAGCTGCCCGAGCTCATCTTTACCGGCAATCAGTGGTGACAATATGCTGCCCTTCTGGAAGCTATCGATCTGGCTCAATAACAGATCGACTCCCGAGACGACCGAGCGTTGCGACCAGTAAAGCAGGGCGATGGTCGCGGCGACGACGGCGACAAGCAGAGCGGCCAGCTCCAGTTGCAATTCGCGGCTGGCGCGCTGGAACGAGCTGGTATCGCTTGCCGGTGCCATGAACGTCGATTGATAGTCCTGAATCAGATGCATCGAATCCTTGATCAGTTGGCGCGCCTTCATTGCCGGACCGACCTGCAAGGCGCTCTCCACAATCGAGAACTTTCGCATCATCATCTCGTAGGGAACAACCGCTATAATCGCCTTCTGCAAGTCTGTCGTTCTCTGCATGAGTTCCGGCTGATCGCCGGTCAGCTGCTTCAGCTCCTTCAGTTCTGCCGCGAGCTGCTTCAATCCTGCGATATGCTTTTTGCCAATCTCCTCGTCCCGGCTGACGCTATAGAAAGCCGCTGCAGCCAGGCAGCGCACATGGAGACGCTGCACCTCGTCCAGGGAGGCGACTATGCGCATTCTCGATATTCGCTTCTCCAGTTTCTGCTCGTTGGCGTTGAGCTGCTCTAGTAAAATGGCGGAGATACCCAGCTGGAATGCCAGGGGAAGAGTGATCATAGCCATGATTTTGTGAGCTAGTCGCACGGGATTTTACCAGCGGTTGTTCATCTGCTGGAGCAGCTTCTTCGCCAGTGAGCGTGCCATCTGAGGGATCACCGTCGATTCGAAATAGTGCTTGCCGCCGCCGGTATCGCCGGTCCATGGTGCTTTCGACACGATGTCGCTGACCGAAGCGACTTCGGTGAAATTGCTCATATCGATTACACGTGCCGTGGCGGACAGGCTGTACCTGTTCGACCAGGTCGTCGGTCTCCAGGTGACCTCCTTGATCTTGCCGACGATGAGAAACGGAGGAGGAGCGGTCAGTTTGTCTTTCACCGCTTTCCAGTCGGCGGCAGTGAATTTGGAGCAGTCGAACATTTTATAAGAAGCAAATTGAGGGAAGCTATTCCGCATGAAGTTGCCCATAGCCACGTGGGTGACGAATCGATTTTTTGTTTTCGAGTTGTCGGCGAGCTCGTTGGAGAGTGCGTCTGTAAGGGTTAGGGGCAGGTCCATCAGCTCGTTCGGGCTCTGCACCACGCCCCAGAGCGTGCCGTCGGAAGGATAGACGGTGGCTTTCTCCGGACCGCCGAAAGGAATGATGCCGAAGATTGGCGCCGCGCTTGCCGGCTGTTTGCTCTGGGTCGCCGCCGTGGATTCAGTGTTTGATGTGGTGCTCGATGTGGTGCTTGACGTGGTGGCGGTCTTGCCGCTGGAAGTATCGGTCTTCGGAGGCGTGGCTCCGGCAGGCACACTTGCCACCGGCTGTTGCGCGCTGCTCGCGCTCACAGGAGGTCTCTCGGGTTTGGGCTTGGGCAGGGTGTACTCTTGCGAGTGGCGCGGCTTCGCCGGGCGGGAAAGCAGCGCCACCTCGTCGCCTTTCCAGTGCATCAGCATCACCGGTATCTGGTCCACGCGCCGATCGAACTTCACCTCTTGCTCGACCTCGTCTTTGAGATTGTCGAAGGCCGTGGAAAGGTTGGTGGTAATTCCTTTTACCTGCAGGGAGTCGATCAGTTTTCTCGTGAAGACGCCGTTCTCGTAGCGCTTCGATTCCCAGGATCGCTGGTCGGCGCTGCTCGAGCTGATGATGATCATCCCCTGTCCGGCGACGCTGGAGAGATTGAAGTTCTGGGTGCGGAGCAAACCTTTGCCACCGGCCGCGGCGCCGCTGTTGCAGGCGTCGAGGAACAGTACGACCCGGTCGCAGCTGGTGCGGCGTTTGATCGTCTGCGCCAGGGTCTCGAGCTCGATAGCTGATGAGAAGAGATTGTCCGGATCCGTATCGTAGGCGATCAGGAAGTTTTCCCCGGCTACATCGAGCTCTTTCGGGCTGCCATGAGTAGAGGCGAATATCAACACGACATCGTCTGCCAGCACCCGCCTGGGCAGCCAGTCGTCGCCCAGCACCATTTCTATATTTCTCTGGGTTGCTTCTTCGTCCAGCAGTAGTAGCACGTGATCCTTCGCGAAGTTACCCTTCTCGATGAGAAAGTTGGCGAAGTCCCGGGCGTCTTTTGCCGAGAAGTGCAGGGTGGGTATGCGGTTGTCCTGGAACTTATCGATGCCGATGATGACGGCCCATTTGTCGCGTATGGGTCGGTTCGGATCGCTCGACTGCTCGCCGGACGTAGCTGCGTTGGGCCCTGCTTCCTCTGCGCACCTGCCGGGTGTTGTATTGAGCACGAGCAATGCCAGGGAAGCCATGGCTAGAGCCTTCACCTGGCGCGATTCCAGTCTCGAGATCAGAAGTTTCGCAGCCTTGATCCGGCTGTTTAGTTTTGCCCATGCGTTGAGGAGCAGTGCCATTTATACCTCCGTTTGATCTTGACAGGATGCTGCGCTCGATTATTTGTTCAGCTCTTTGATTACCGCGCTCGTGATATCGATTCCGTTATCCTCTAGCGGTGGTGGATCTCCGCTTTTGAGTATTTTCACATCCTCATAGCTATAACCCAGTGAAACCGCTACTTTTGTAATTGCTTCCTTGAGCTGCTTCTGGAGTTTTGCGTCGATTGCCGCGAGGTCCTTCTGGTAGACGGCAGCGGTCTGGTCGATTTCAGCCTGCATGCTTTTTTGGAGATTGTTGAGCTCGACCTGAGAATACTGTCTCGAGGTCTTTGCGTTCTCGAACTTCACGTTCTGCTGGTTTACCAACGCTTTCAAGTTGAGCTCAAACGCCTTTAGCTTTCCTAATGTTTCGCGAACCTCGAGCCAGGAGTTTATTGCCACATTCGATTGCACGACCAGACTGCCTATAAGCTTACTGGCTGAAGCATCACCCTCATTTGCAGCTCTCTTCAGAACTGCAATCGCCTCGTTGTAGCGATTCTGCGCCAGCAGTTCTTTTCCTTGCGATACCAGACTCGGAGGCTCTTGCGAGTCGCGTGAGGTTACAAGAACTTGTTCAGGTTTGGGCAACGTGTATGCCTGGGACTGGCGCGGACGACTTGGGCGAGAAAGCAACGCCACCTCTTCCCCTTTCCAGTTCATGAGCATCATGGGTACCTGGTCAACGCGCCGATCGAACTTCACCTCTTGCTCGACCTGGTCCTTGAGATTATTGAAAGCGGTGGAAAGGTTTGTGGTGAGTCCCTTCACTTGCAGCGAGTCGATCAGCTTTCTTGTGAAGACACCGTTCTCATAGCGCTTCGATTCCCAGGACCGCTGGTCGGCGCTGCTGGAGCTGATGATGATCATCCCCTGACCGGCTATACTGGTCAGATCGAAGTTGTGAGTGCGAAGCAAGCCTTTGCCACCAGCAGCGGCGCCGCTGTTGCATGCATCGAGGAAAAGTACGACCCGGTCGCAATTGGTTCTGCGTTTGACGGTTTGAGCAAGGGTCTCGAGCTCGAGGCCTGATGAGAACAGATTATCGGGATTGGTGTCATAGGCGATCAGGAAGTTTTCGCCGGCTACATCGAGTTCTTTCGGGCTGCCGTGGGTGGAAGCAAAAATCAATACGACGTCGTCTGCCAGCACACGTCTGGGTAGCCAGTCGTCACCGAGTACCATCTCGATGTTTTTCTGAGTAGCGTCTTCGTCCAGCATTAGCAGCACGTGATCTCTCGCGAAGTTGCCCTTCTCGACGAGAAAGTCTGCGAAGTCCCGGGCGTCTTTGACCGAATAGTGCAGGGTGGGTATGCGGCTATCGCGGAATTTATCGATGCCGATGATGACGGCCCATTTGTCGCGGATTGGTCTGTTGGGATCGCTCGACTGCTCGGCTGGGTTCGCTGTGTCCCCACGCGCTGCATTTGAAGCTGAGACCTTCGAATTTGGTGCATTCTTACCTGCAGCCTCGGCGAAGGTATGGGGCGTCAGAGCGAAGAGGAGCATTGCTACCGAAATGATCGCGATCGCCCTTGCCCTTGCTCTGCGCAATCCGTCTTTCGAGACAAGGTGCTTTTCCTGACCGGTAAGGAGCGATGTCATCGATTTCTCCGGAGGATCTTCTCGGTGGGGACTTCTCTGCGGGATGCCATATTATCGGTCGCTGCGGCGCCTTGCCTGGGGCTGCTGCTTCTTACCTGGAACTGCGGCATCTTGCCTGGAACTGCGGCTTGCCGGGGGAGCTGTCGAAGCCGGCTATTGCTTGTTCAGCAAGGATTCGAGACCGTCTAGCTGCTTCTGGACGGAGTCGAACTGGCTTTTCACCATTCCTTTCACTTCTCTGCTCTTGTCCTGCAATACTCGAGCCATCGCGTCGGCTATTTCGGTCTTTCCGCTCTCGGCGGTTCGCTCGATCTCGGACTGGATGCGGGAGAGAATCTGCTCCTGACCTTTCTTGTCGCCTTTCATGCCCAGAACAAGGGCCAGGTCCATCCAGCAGGCTGTCTCTTCCGGCGATGGGGGGTCAATCAATTCCTGGACCCGGGAAAGAGTGTCTGACGCAAGCCGCTCAGCCCTTTCCAGCTTATCTGAAGTGCAATAGGTCTGAATGATGGCGGAGGAGTCTTTCAGCATCTGCCTGAAGAAAGGATCTCGTCGGTCCTCTTTCTGGGCGCCCTCCAGCGCTTTTCTCAGATGGCTCTCGGCTGCCTCGTCGTGCCCGTTCTGATGCGCTATATGCGCCTCGAATTGATACTTCCGCCAGTCTTCCTCCTCGGCAGCCATGGAAGGCGCAGAATTAAGGAGCAAGGCGAGCAGAGCCAGGAGAGCAATGCCATATTTCGATCTCGACTTCATTCTCGAGGTCCTCCATTCGAGACATCCATCCAGGTGGGTCAAATATCTTTTTCCACCTTTTCCCAATTTATATACAAGTATCAGTGGCTCAATCTAGAAGAAGTCAGCCAGTTAATCCGGAGCTGGCGGGAGGTGAGCATAGTGCACCGAGAGTCGGCTGAGTTGAGCGCACCATTGATGGTGCGTGAATAGTTCGATGGTAAGGGTCGGCATCTGCAAGAGCTGCCAAGGGATGGTCTGATTTTTCCGCATTGTCCGAAACAGTCCGGGAGACTGCGTATTCGCAATTCTATAAAGGTTCGCCGCGACGGCAGCCGTGTTGTCATTTTGGTACAGGTATGGAAAAATCCTTCGACTGGAGACAATCGGCTGTGCAAGCACAGCCAGGCTTGCGTCCTTTTTATGTCAGGTAAGAATTATTATGCTCGAAACCTCTCTGGCTAAGGCTTCGTCAAGATTGATAGCCCGGTCGATATCGATTTTTCTGGCGTTTCTCGTTTTGTCATGTTCGTTTGCGCCAGCGGCCGATGCTGCTCGTAGACCCGGAGTGGGAGCGAGAACTCCTGTATCCGGCAAGCTGTGCTATGGTCCGAGGACATCTCGCTCCCGGGGTCTGTTGAAGTGCGCGACAACTATGACTGCCAACAAGGTGAATGCCCTGTTCGCCGAGGACCTGGAGGTTTTGCTAGACGGCAGCTCGGTAGAGCTGAGGAAGGGCGGGAGAGTCGCTCTAAAAGGGGTGTGTTTCGGACTGCGGCTGAACCGGGACGAGCTCAGCGGTCGATGCATGTTTTATGGCGGCGACGATATCAAGAAACTTGCCAAAGACGGTGACAAGGTGGTCTGCTCCGATGGTACCGAGCTGACCGGTGCCATATGCGGTATCGGAGAGCATTATCTTTTGATTCAAGACGATCGCAAGCGGACCGTTGCCATGGACCTCGAAAGAGTCAGCGACATAAAGACGGATCGAATCTTCGATTTCGGAATTCCTCTTGCGCCGGTTGCAGGGCTTGGTATTACAGGTGATTCGCCATTCATCTGCAAAGCAGGTGATGCATTCTTTTTCCAGGAGCCTGTAAAGCCGGCTACCCTCGAGGAGATCGCGACTCTCCTCGATGCTGCTCAACTTGATTTGAAGGACGATGAGAAGCCTTTGCTTTGTATTCCAGCAGGCTTCGCCGCCAATTCGGATGCGGTGATTCTGCCTGTGAGAATTGTCGCGGCCAGACGTACCGAGACTGAGGAGTTTCCTTATACGCCGGGAGCCTGGGCGATTCTTCCCGATAAAGAGGATGAGAAGGAGGCAGAGTGGAAGGCGCCGGTTCAGGGTACTGGCGGCAAGTCGGAAGAGATTCTTATCGCTCAGCTCCGAAAGATTGCCTCGATCAGAATTCCGATTCCACAGGAGGTTCTACTTGGCCTCGAGCTGGAGAAAAAGCAGGTGCTGTTTCCCAAAAACCCGGCTCCAGGGGTGAAAATCAAGATAAGACCGGTACGAAGGGTGAAGAGGAAGCTCAAGATCTCCAGAAAGCCCGGAAAGAAAAAGGGAAACAGCCAGCCAGGAAGCCCCGGAAATATCGCGATCGCCAAGACTCCGCCTGGCGGTCAGGGAATTCCTATGCCGGCGCCATGGGTGTTCGACGCGATCAGCTTGAACAAAAAGCTCTTTATCGAGACGGTCAACGACAATTTCCGCACTCTTGATACCGACGGAGATGGCTATCTTACCAGGGATGAATTGCTTCAGGCCATCAACAATCCGGCGATAACTGGCAAACTGGCGGTATGCGTTTCAGCTATGTATTGCACAGTCACGGATCTGGAAGAAGCTTCCAATGACGAGTATGGTGATGAGAACAGCGGTATCACCAGAAATGACATCAAGGTCATGGAAGACCTCAACACGAAGACCAAATGGGTGTCCAAGGTTCTCTCGAGGGTGACCGGCTTCAGCACATCGATTAATTTCGCCAGGACAAGAGAGCTCTTTCCGGGCGGAACCTCGGCCATAACTCCTGCCGGTGTGTCTCAGGGTTATATGAATGATTGCTTCTTCATGGCGGCCTTAGGAGGCGTGGCGGCCCGTTGTCCAGCCTTGATCGAGGAGATGATCGAGGTTCATGGCGAGAACGTCGGCTCGAGACAGTTCGTTGTGACCTTCCCCGGATGCGGGCCGGTTGTGATTGATGAGCCGACCGATGCCGAGCTGTCCATGTATGCACGTGGAACCAAGAGCGGGATCTGGGCTGCTGTGCTCGAAAAGGCTTATGCAGTCCACGTCAATGGCGACAATTCCAGCCAGACACCACAGGAGAGCCTGATGGGCGGAAGCTCGGACGGTGCCGGAATCAGAGCATTCACTGGTGGTGGGTTCAGGAACATCAGGATCCTCGCGATCGATACTGACACCCTAGATGACGTCCACATCGCCATCAATCAAGGTCTCAAGGAAAATCGCCTGGTGGTCATGGGTATCGGTGGTTCTTGCCCCAAGGCTCTTGCAGCCGGAATCAACGATCATCATCTCTATGCGGTGGTGGGCTACAATCCCGGAACAAGAACCGTCAGCCTCTTCAATCCGCTTGGCGACGAGCCGGATGGGGCGGGGGCAGATGGTCTCTATGTCAGATGCGGAGATCCGAAGGATGGAATATTCGAGATTCCTCTCGAGTATGCCATGACCATATTCACCAACGTGCAGGTCTCGAACAACACTCTGCCCGAGGCGACCAAAATCGTCTCGTCCATGCAGGAGCAACTCAAGGTAGCCAGCAGCAGCCCGACACCGCCACCGGAAGGCTACACCGCCTGCGACTTCAATCCGGACAAAGTCTGGAAGCCTGAAAAGGAAGAAGAGAAGCAGAGTCCTGCAACTGAAACGTCAGGCAACCCCGGAGTATATGTTTGCTACTACGATCCGGAACGGGTCTGGAAGTCTGAGGAAGAAGAGAAGGCGACGTCCGATCCACCCGGTCCGGCAAACCAGGAGGAGCCGAAGTTCTACGTTTGCTTTTACGACCCGGTGCGAGTCTGGGGAAATGGGGAAGAAAAGAAGGACGTGGAGTTCAGCAATCAGAGCGTGGATGAGTCGGTTCCACCGGATGGCTTCATCTGCTATTACGATCCTCGGAAGTTCTCCGATGAAGCGCCGGAAGAGGAAGGCGCGACGCAGGACTCAGACGAATCCAGCCAGCAATCCGACAGAGCCCCGACACCAACCTTCGAGTATGTGCACGTGACGAAGACTTCTTCTGAGGGCGCGGGTGCACCGGAGAGCGGGCCGGCTGAAAGTTCGGACAAGCAAATGTATGTTTGTTTCTACGATCCCGAGAAGATCTGGGGTCCTGATACTTCATGCGATACAGGCAGTGACACCGATAGTGATGCCGGCGGTGAAACCGGTGGAGATACCGGCTCCGGTGAGAAAGCGGCAAACTCACCGCCTCCCTTCGGTTATATCGTTTATGCCGAGCCTATTTCAAATGCGTTCGGTGGGAAGGAAGCATTTATGCCTCGTGTTCCCGGCAGTGAGCAGGACAAGAATCCCGAGGACAAGAATGCCGTGGATGGGATGGGTAAGTCATATAGTCCTGTTGAATGTCTATTGAACAAGCCAACGGAGGAGTCGTCCTCGCCGTTCGGGGGACCCGAGGCAATGATGCCCAGGATTCCGACCAGCGGATTCATCCGAGTGACGGAATGGCCGGAGGACGATGAATCGGCTCCCGGGCAGCCTGACAGCAAGGTCGAGAAGCAGCCCATGGATGTGCGGGATGCATTGAAGACCGGGCAGTGCACTTTCGAGGCCTGGGGTCCGGACGGGGTGGACACGCTCCATATGTTCGTCAAACTGACAAACGTCACTGCGTCGCCCTTGCAGGTAGTCAAGCCCGCTTATATGTGCTTCCTGTCAAGTAGCAGTACTTGCCAGAACATGATCAACACGGAAGATCCGCCTCTATTGATAGCTCCTGGAAAGTCTCTGCAACTAGAGATTCCGACTGTTTGCGCTTCGACCAAGACCGTCAAGCCGCCGCCGGCTAAGGGGTCGAAGGTGCAATACAGGATAGGAGATTATCCGGATCCGGAATTGTTCAAGAAGCTGATTCGCATCTTGAAGACCTCGAAGACGATGTCTCAATCGAAGGTATATACGACTCTGCCTATCAATCCGAAGATTCGAGATCGAAAAGTGGCGCAGCTGGCCATCTGGAAAGTCCTCGGTGACATGAGCGATAATCCTGAGGACAAAGTGACCAGAAAGAGTCTCGAGAAAGATCTTCTCGAAGAGATGAATAGAGCGAAGCTGAGCCATAAGCAGCAGCATGCGATTGATTCGTTCTCGGCAGAGCTCTATCATGCGATCCTCGAGACGATCAAGAGATCGGAGTGATCCGGGCGGGCTGCCGCCTGAGATGAGGTGCTCAGCTATCTCTCCGGCTGTTTCCAGGCTCGCGAAAGGCAGGATCGAAGATGTTGATGACAAAGCAGGACAAAGCCGCGCTCCGCGAGACGATCTTCCGGCATCTGGATGGCATCGCGACGGCTCCGACTGCTTATACCCTGCTTGACAGGGGCGTTCTGGATTACTTGCTCGAGCACAAGACTGCCGATGTCACCGATCTGGCGGCTGCTTTCAAAGCCAATGAGGGCTACCTCAACGTCGCATTGCGGATTCTCGCCTCCCAGGGCTGGCTCGACATGAAGCTGGACAATGCCGCCAACAAGGTCGAGTACAGTGTGAACGCCAGTAGCGCCACTGCTTTCGAGCTATGCAAGCTCTACAAAGACGTAGTCTCTCTGCTGCGTCTGTCCGGTCAGTTCCACCGGCGCAAATTCGAACGCGCCCCTTTCTCCATGCTGGAGAGCATTTTCAAGAAGTACCGGGACAACTATGGCATCACGTTTTCAAGCGACCCCGCTACCAGGCTTATTCAAGAGCAAGTCCTGAAACACATCGAAGGCATTGCAATCGGACCCACCATCGTTTATCTCGGAATGGGGGGCATGTTCCACAAGTATTTCATGGAGGCTTCTTTCAAGCCGGAGGAGTTTCACCAGGACGTGGAGAGCTTTGGAAAGATCCTCGACTTCTTCACCTTCCTCGGCTGGTTCGACAAGAAAGGCGAGACCTATACCTTTACCGAACAGGGCTTGTTCTTCGCACGCCGGGCCAGCGCTTACGGCGTGACTGTGTCGTATATCCCGACCTTCCGCAATCTCGATGAGATGATCTTCGGCAATGCCACGATCTTGATCAACGACAAGCCCGAGATGCCGGAGCTGCACGTGGACCGCGAGATGAACGTATGGGGAAGCGGCGGGGCCCATGCCAGCTATTTCAAGAAAGTCGACGAAGTGATCATCGAGCTTTTCAACCGACCTCTCGAGGAGCAGCCCAAAGGCATCGTCGACATGGGCTGCGGCAACGGCGCGTTCCTGCAGCACATCTTCGAAGTGATCTCCCAGCGCACCCTTCGAGGGGAAGTTCTGGACGAGTATCCGTTGCTCCTGGTCGGTGCCGACTTCAACGAAGTGGCTCTGCGCGTCACCCGTGCCAATCTCACCAAGGCGGATATCTGGGCGAAGGTCACCTGGGGCAATATTGCGCGACCCGATTTGCTTGCCAGCGATCTCAAAGAGCATTACGGAATTGCGCTCGAAGACCTGCTCAACGTGCGGACTTTCCTGGACCACAACCGTCCCTGGGAGGAGCCGTCCGAGCCGCTCTCCGGTCGTGTGAGCGAGACGTCGGGCGCCAACTGCTCTCGAGGGAAGCGATTGAATAACAACGATGTCGAAGCCAGCCTCCTGGAGCACCTCCGTCGCTGGGAGCCTTTCGTGCGCCGCTTCGGGCTTCTGGTGATCGAGCTGCACACCATCTCGCCGGGGCTCGCTGCTAAGAACTTGGGGCAGACGGCCGCCACTGCATATGATGCTACCCACGGCTATTCGGACCAGTATATCGTCGAGGTGGATGTATTCAATAAAGCCGCTGAAGAAGCGGGTCTTCATCCCGACCCGGAGCATTCAGTGAAGTTTCCCGACTCCGAGCTGGCCACGGTGAGCATCAACTTGCTGAAGGGTAGCTGAGTCTGCTGAATTTTGTGACATATGAGCTATCTTCATAGCTTCGCCTTTAGCGGGTATAAGAAGGCGTGGGCTCGAGGAGCCTTCATGCGAGCGCTGAAGCATGCCTGAAGAAGTAGAGATTTGCAATGTTTGCGGAAGGAGCCGGGTAAATGTGTATTCGATTACACAGTGGATGAGATTCGGCGACAAGTGTGTTTGCAGCGGTGCAGAAGATTCACCCGGAGCCGGAAAGTCAGATTTTGACGTAAACTCGCTGCCGATGGATAGCCAGGCGGATTCGAACGGGCCGAGTCTGAGAGACAGACGCTCTGTAAGCTCTTTTCTGCTTCCGCCAGTCTGCCCGCGGTGCGGTGGCGCTTCAAGGGCTCGTTCCGGCTCCCTCACTCAGTGGGTCTTCAGAAGATCGCCGTGTACCTGCATACAGGCGGACGGACCGGCTACCGCTAGTGAAGCCGTGATAAGGTTGAGACCGGTGGAGAATGAGCCGGAGCTCTCCGATGATTCTCCTGGACCCGAGGTTGAGGCAGACGAGTTTCCAGTGGATCGATATGAGCCGCTTCGAGTTCTGGGCGAGGGCGCGGCCGCCACTGTCTATTTGTGCAGGGATCTGCTCCTGGATAAGAAGGTGGCGGTCAAGACTCTTCACAGCCTGACGCCGGAAAAGCTCATCGCATTCCAGCGGGAAGCGAGAACGACTTCCATGTTGAAACATCCCAATGTTATTGCCGTTCTTGATTTCGGCGCCACGAAGGCGGGCAACCCTTACCTCGTTATGGATGCTTATCAAAAGGAAGTTCCACTGGACAAGTTTGAAGCCGAATCTGGTCGGCTGGACGAAAGTCTGTTCCTGCTCATCTTTCGGCAGGTCTGCTCCGCCCTTCAATATGCACACGAGAAAGGGATATTTCACCGGGATATCAAGCCGAGCAATATCCTAATCGGCGCAGATCACCCAGGCGACTTTGGCGTGCACGTCATAGACTTTGGTATTGCAGCCATCAAACAGGATCTGGTGGAGCCCGTGGAGTATCAAGGCCGGACGCTGGTCGGGACTCCTGCCTTCATGAGCCCCGATCAGGCGAATGGTTTAGCATTCGATGCCAGATCCGAAATCTACTGCCTGGGCTGCACTATGTTTAGAATGCTTACTGGGCACTTGGTTTTTGATGGCGACTCCGCGATAGAGGTGATGAGACGCCATGTTCAGGAGATACCACCAACGGTGGCGGACCTCAGACCGGATTTACCGGACTTCATCGCCATGACGGTCGACCGTTGCTTAGCGAAGGATCCAGATTCGCGTTTCCAGTCCATGCGAGAGGTTGAGGAGGCACTCAATCGAGGGCATTCTGACGACGAGTTTGAGTCTGAACCTCCGGTGCCTTTTGCTCTTCTTCCGGGAGATCCTCTTGATCTACCAGTGGTCGACCAGCAACAAAGGGTAGTCTTGCTTGTTTTCGTCGCGTTTTTTCTCCAGTGGATTCCTTGGCTTCTTACGGATTTGATATCGATGACTGCGATTAACAATGCTACTCCTATCTGGTACATCACCCTCAACATCGGTCTTCAGGTCGCCGCACTCAGGCTCTGGATCATAGCCTGTGACATACAGGCCAGGGCGAAGCACTATACCCGCTGGCTGAGCGTGCTGGGGCTTTTGGGTCTGACGGGGTATCTGGTCGTCAGATTTCTTCCGTCCAGGAAGGAATCAGTTGCGTCTGCGGGCGCCGATATGGTCTCTAATTACACAGATGACGCCGTCAAGGAAGGTGGTCCGAAAGGTCTCCGGTGCAGCGCTTCGAGGCTTGCGGTTGCAGTTGCGGGAGCTGCATTTGCCTGCACCGCCCTGCCCGTGTCGGTGGCATTTATTGTGATGCTGGGCTGGCCGTACGGTGAACCGGTGCAACTGGCGGAATGGGTTGATGGATTCCTGTCTCCAGCCCGTCTTGCTCTCTGGCAAATTGCTTGTGGACTTGTTGCCTTTTCGAAAGGCTATAGCCCTTTGCTTTTTTTCTTTGGTCAATACGATTTTATCGGCTATCTCATCGTATGGTTTAGCCCTCAGGCAACGCGAACTTTACTCAAGGAGCGGAGCAACGCTAGAGCGGGCGTGGCGGAGCCCGAAACCGTTGAGATGCCAATGACTCTGGCGGACGCTCGGCGCTGTCAGGCTGAGCAAATGGCTATAGTCCTGGCGTTGCTGGCTTTCTCCCTCGAGCTATTGCCTTCGACACTGCCATGGCTCGGACTGGGTCCGATCGTATTTCCCTGGCCTATCCAGGTGCTATTCGACATGGCAGTCTGGATAATGGCCTGCGGACTAATCGCCTATTCCAGGGGGATCGGGCTCTGGTGGTCGATTGCCGGCATTCTCTTCCAATTTGGCTTTGGTCTGATTTTTCTTTTTGCAAGAAGACCCTTTCGACGAAACCGGATGGATGAGTCTTAAGAGCAATCTGAAGCGATGACTTCCCTCCCCGTGAGGAGATGTCCGAGCTGCTTTCCGATCATGTGTTTTCATACTCATATGGGGGAAGATTCTCCGCACCAGTTTCGGATATCTTTGTTCGAGAAAATTCGGCGGCTTGCCGCGAGATGGAGAAGCGAAGATGACGAGCAAAGATATTCCTGATTCCCTCAAGAGTGAGGAGAAGAAGCTGGAGCTTCTTTTCAATACCCGCCAGAGAGGGCGCGAGCCCATCGCATCCCTGGAGGGAGTACACCCTTTTCTGGCCACCGAAGGTATCCTACCTAAGACCTATCATCTCGTCGCCCAGGGCGACTCGTGGTTCGACTACCCCGGCGACGACCTGATCAATTACCTCAGGGACAGGCACGGACACAAGATAGACAACATCGCTGTCGCCGGCTCGACTCTCAACGACATCGTTTATGGTCCGGTCCCGAAGAACTGGCTCGGCATCCCGCAGTCCGACGACGTCTCGCGAATTCAGGAGCTTCACTTCCTGATCTGGAAGCAAGAGCCGGTGGGAGTTCTTCTATCGGGCGGAGGCAACGACATCGCCGGTCCGGAGTTCTTTCAGCTCATCAACAACGCTCTTTCGAGTCTGGAGAACCCCAATACGGAAGTCGTTCAGGGCATCATGACCGAGACGTTCAAAAAGGCTTACCATGACCTGATCGCGGAAATCATATCCTCCTGCAAGGCACTCGCCCTCACGCCGCATATTTTTGTCCACGGCTATGACTATCCGTTCCCGGATGGCAGGGGCGTCACCATGTTCAATGTCATTGGACCCTGGTTCCACGATACTTTCAATAAAAAGAACTACCCGCTCAAATCCAAGAATGACCTGAAGGCGCGGTATCGAATCACCAGGGTGATCATCGATTCGTTCAATGAGATGCTGGCGTCTCTGGAGGTAGACTTCCGGGGCATCGTTCATCACGTTGATTTGAGAGGTACGCTTCCGAAGATCGAGGACTGGGCCAACGAGCTTCATCCGACGACAGAGGGCTTCGAGACCCTGTCGGACAAGTTCAATCTGGAGATTCACAAAGTCCTGGGCTAGAGCCGGAGCATTCGCATCAACGAGTGCAGCAATTGCTGGCTGCTGAGGCCCGCAAGCGTAAAAAGTAGAGTTATCGCTGACCGATCTCAGCCCGGAATTGCAGTGGTCACGCCGGCCAGGGTCAGGGCACCGACGAGGCTCTTGTCGTCGGTGCCGGTTTTGCTGATCAGGACATCACCTGTGAGATAGTAGAGCGCTTCGGTGGCGCGCCGCCGCCAGAGCCCCAGGCGCTTCTTCTTTGGTTTGCCGGAGTATATATAAAGTAGGAAAGCAGCCGCCGCGTCTTTCTTGAGACCGGCTCGGTGAAACTTTCCCGGCGACCCCTTCGGTCCCCAGGCATATTCATTGTTGTAAAAGAACGCGAGTGCCGCGGCGAATTCCTGCTCGGTGCGATTCGGAATCAGCTTGTGGAGCCGGATGGCTCTGGGTTGAATGTCCCTGGTGAAGAGCTGGTTCACTTCCTTCAGGGTCAAGCCGTTCTTGAATCTTCCTTTCTCTCGCTCGAGGCGGGTCAGCTTGTGCCCCCGGCCGATGGTATAGATGCCATTGGGATCGGCCTTGCCATGGTACTCATAATATCGCCCCTGCTTCTCCCCGCTCAGGCCCTCGTAGGCGTGAATGATTTCGATCGTATCCTCGGGTATGTCAATCAGCATGTGGCGTGTCTCCCTTCGCTGGTATCGAGAACGACACCAAAATGCGGTCAGCATGCCATTTCTATCACGGAAGACCGGCGCTCGGTCGCGCGCCGCGGAAAGAATACCCGAATGGGGGAAAGTTGCCAGTTGGTGCTTACCGCCTCGACCCGAGCTTTCCTTCGATTCTCTTCAAGACAGCCTTGGGTTGAAGCTCCAGGAATGATCGCTCCTCAATTTCCAGGGGCTCTTTCTTTTCGAGGAGCTTGTCTTCCAGTTTGACTGCTTCTCGCATAAGATCTGCTGCCTTTTTCAAGTCTCCCTTCCGCTCCGAAATCTCTCCCAGGAAGTAGTAAGCATCGCCAAGACGTCCTCTGAATCGATTCGAATCTTTGAATTTGTGAGAGGCTTCGATTGCTCTCTCGAATGCATCGGCGGCCTCTTGAGTCTTACCAAGGGCCAGGAGCGACATTCCCAGCATCTCATTGGCGCTGATATGCTCTTCCAGAACGCCCTGCCTTTCTTCCATCAGGGCAAGGAGATTCCGAAACTGAATTACTGCCCTCTTGTAGTTCTTATGAAGGTACTGATATTTGGCAAGTTTGAAAGTCTCGGCTTCAGCGATATCGTATTCGTCCATCGCAGAAGCGACCACGATCAGTTTGGCCGCTTCCTGGACATAGAACGAATATGGAGCAAAATCAAACAGGTCGTCTACCAGGTCTCTCTGGAGTTGAAGCCTATCTTGCTTAGAAACACGTGCCTTCTCAGCTTTGGCTATGGCCTGATAATAAAGGGAGAGCCCCTTCTCCGTTTCTTTGTTGTTTAAGAGCTCAGTGGCCTTCTTTTGGGTCTCTTGCCAGTCGGTCTGGTTGTTCACCCAGTACCAGCTTGCTCCCAGGACCCCTGCCGTGAGGATACAGGACACCAGGGACGGTATTACCCACATCGGCAGTACTTTCCCAAGACCGGGACTGCGAACGCTCTTCGAGACGGGCGTCAGCCAGGTGACGAGCTCGAAGGTTATGAACTCTCGCACTCTGTCCGGGACCTGATCTTCTTCTTCCACGTCTGTTACATGGACAACAGTTTGCTCGTGCAGGCGCTCTGTGGTGACGGAGATCTTGAATTGCCCATCTTCTTCTTTGACCGCAAGAATGTCATAGATGCCATGCGGACCGTTGACTCTGTAATTGAACGGAAGCGTCTTTTGCTTTTCCAGCTCTTGAGCAGCCTTGAACAGAGCAATCAGCTCGTCGGCTCCTCGATGGGGAAGATTTTTGCAGGGTTCTAGCTCTAACTCGCTCAGGATAGTCCGCAATTGATTGCTTACAAAAAGCGCTGTTACAGAGGCGGCTTTCTTGAATTCATCGAGATCGGCTTCCTGAGTCTCTTCCTCCGTTTTGACCTTGAGGCGGATGTTCTTGTCCGTGACCTCTACCGATATTTCCAGAGTGTGCGAGGGGGCGAGCTCGTAGATAGTCTTGATTGGCGCGTGCTTGGGATCCGTCAGCCTCTTCAAGTCTGACCGAATGGTCTCGAGTATCGCGCACGGATTCATAGGGTTACCATAAAGATTGTCTTCCACCTCGCCACCTCGTCCGGGATGAGACGAGGGCATCTAAGGATAAAAAGGTAGAAGCGGGCAAAGATGCAAATATTCGATTTTTCGGGGTCCCTCAGACTCGCGAGGGACCTGTCGGCCGCTAATAAGTCTTGCAAGGTTTTGCTACCGGGCCTTATTATATTAAACATCCCAGGTATCTCACGAGAAACTCCCCCAGAAGGGTATCAATTCCTCGAAAAGGGGTGAAAAGCCCGTCCATTGCCCGCTAACCGGCTCGCGATGATGAGAAAAGACCGCAACACTCCAGTCTCAGTGCTCCTTGTGGATGACCATCCTGGTCTCAGCAAGCAGACTGCCAGCCTGAGCCTGGTAAAAGATCTGAAGGTCGTCGCTCTGGTGGACCGCCCTGCGAAGGCTCTCGAGGCTTTCGAGCGCCTCAGACCGGATATTGTTGTTCTTGCTTGCAAGACGGCGGGAATCGATGCGGTAGAGCTGGTTCGAGATATGTGCCGGCAGTTCGACGGTGCTCAGGTGATCTTGCTTGTAGAGCGCTACAATCCTTACATCATGACCAGCGCCATGGAGGCCGGGGTCCGGGGGATCTGCCTGAAGAGTACCAGCTCTCGCCGGATTAGAGTCGGGATCGATTGCATTTTGAAAGGCGAAGTGTGGTTCGACGAAGGGCTCCTCAAGCCGCTCATCACGGACACCTGCAAGGCTGCCGGGCTTCCCGAAGATACTGAGCAAGGTTCCGACCCCACCGATGTAGTACTTACCGACAGACAGAGACACATCCTGAGCCTGGTCTCCCAGGGGTATTCGAACAAGAAAATCGGTGCATCGATGTTCCTCAGCCACGAGACCGTCAAGTCGCATCTTCAGCGCATTATGGATCGCCTCGCTGCTCGCGACCGTACAGAAGCTGTGGTGAAAGCCATCCGGCTCAATCTGATCTAGACATGATGCTCGGCCAAGCAAGAGTTTCGAACGCGTCGACCCCTCGAGCATGACACGCTCATGACTAAAGAGCGCCGCCAGAAAGAATCTGAAAAGGATCGGACTGAGCTCGTAGAATCGCTCGAGACCGCTGCCGACGAGCGATTCGTCGGGGCCGAGCCCCTCTACGAAGAAGAAAGGGAGCTTATAGTCGGCAGCGCCATCGAAGACCGCTATGAGATCCTCGCTCTTATAGGTGAAGGTGGCGTCGGCACTGTCTACCGGGCCAGGCACCTCTTGCTGGACAAGATTGTCGCTATAAAGTTCTTGCTTCCCGCACTGGCAAAGGAAAAGCGTGCCATCGAGCGCTTCAAGCTCGAAGCAGAAGCGAACTGTCATCTGACTCATTCGAGCATTGTCGCTGTTCGCGAATATGGAATTTCGCAGGGACGCCCTTTTCTAGTCATGGACTATATCGAAGGAACCTCGCTCCGGGAGATGCTGGAGGCGGGATCGAAGCTTTCGGAAAAGCAGATCATCGAAGCTCTGCTTCCTGTCCTGGAGGGGCTCGGATATGCGCACAAACAGGGGATCATCCACCGGGACATCAAGCCAGCCAACATCATGATCTGCGAGGACGGCGGCGCGAAGACCTCGAAGATCCTGGATTTCGGAATTGCCAAGATCGTCGAGCTGGACGCCAATGAGAATCGCGGTCTCACAAGGACCGGGGAGATCTTCGGGACCCCGGCATACATGAGCCCGGAGCAGTGTTATGGAAAGCGTATCGGTGTCACTGCCGATATCTACTCCATCGGTTGCGTACTCTACGAGCTGGTCACCGGTCGCGCTCCCTTCGACGGGGAGAGCGCTCTGGAGATCTTCATGAGGCACGTGAATGATCCGGTGCCGGCGATGGCTAAGGGAGCTGCCTCGAAGAATTTCGAGACGGTAATCTCCCGATGCCTCGAGAAGGACGAAGTATTACGATATCAAACAGTAGAAGAATTGAAAAATGATTTGGTGGCTGTCGTGGATGGTCAGCCGATTACGATTCGGAAGAAGCCGCTCAAGGCGGACAGAAAGCGGAAGTTGATAGTGGCCGCTGCTTGTCTGGTTCTATTGGTTGCTGGTATTGCGGGAGCTTTCTTTCAGCAGCCGAAGTGGCGTCAATCGCTAATTCGCGCGCAAGCGGCGCAGGAACTGAAGGACTTTAGCGAGCGCAGGCGCCTGACTAATCTGGCGTTGGAAAGCGCCCAGAAGGAGGGTATCTCGGATGAGGACTTGATGCGTCTCTATGAGAAGGTCAGCATCGCGAACCGGGATGTAAGTGACTTTCGACGTGAGCTGGAGGCTGATGCGCAGTACATTGCTCTGGCCAGGAAGCTTGGCAAGATCAAGGAAGAAGAAGATATGCGCATCATGCTTGCTCAGGTAGAGCTAAAACATGGTGATAGAAAGAAGGCAATAGACAATCTAAAGGCGCTTGAAGCTAGCTTGATAAAGACGCGAAGTCCATCTTTTGCCGGACTGTGTACGGTTTACTGGCTACTCGGCCGAGCTTCCTTCGAGGACGGCGACCTTGAGAAAGCTGCGGATTTCCTAAAGAAGAGTATCCGACAGGTAAACGACTCGCATTTCGATGACTATCAAGGCATCCTGGGAAGCGACTATTACACACTGGCACTGATCTATCAAAAGAGCGGTGATCTTGAGTCGGCCTATAAGTTCATTCGGCTAGCAAAAAACATAGAGGGTGCTGTGGTGGAGTTGCGTGAGAAAGACCACTTCGATCGAAACTTCCTTTCTATGCCTATCAGTGAAAAATTGGCGGAGATTAAGTCAGGCATTGACGGGAAGTAGTGTTTAAAATGACCCCAGGAGGAATCTAAGTTCCTCCTGGGGTGAAAGCGTACAACTGAACTCAGGGTTTAGGCTTAACTATTGCCTTTCCCGTATTGACCTCTATCGGTACCACCAGCCAGCCCCAGGGGATCCCTGAAGTTGAGAGGGCTGTTGTAGGCGTACTGATACAGGTTCAGCCCATCCTCATAGCCGAGCGGGTCGGGCTGGAGGAAGCGGCCGATTGCCGGCTTGTAGTGCCGGTTCTTGTAGTAGTAGAGGCCGGTCTCCGGGTCGAAGCGCTGCCCGGTGTACCCGATGGAGGTACCGGACATCGCGGCGCACTGCCCGAAGGGATCGTAGGCGAAGCTGGCGACCACGGCACCGGTGTCGTCGGTGGTTGCCACCACCGAGCCGAGCTTCTCCTGGTGCAGATAGGTCGGGTCGTCGCTTGCATCCAGCTCGATGAGAGCGTCATCGAGACCGGACCCGTAGACGATGCGCCGGGCGAAGTTGCCCGAGCCGTCATAATCGGCGATACGCTGGAAGCCCGAATAGATGAAGCGGGTCTTGGTGCCGCCCACATCCTTCTGTGCCTGACGGCGCATCGGATCGTAGAGATACGTCGACGTGGTGGTGCCGTCGTCAGCCTCGATGAGCTGATTTTCGGTGTCGTAGGTGTAGTCGAAGACACCGTCATCGACGAGGCAGCCGTTGTTGTTGTAAGAATGGCTCACCGACGCTACGCTCGGGTACTGGTTCAGGCTGTTGGCGCTGCCGTAGCTGATGCTGCTGCCGACAGTGGGATGCCAGAGGAAGGCGGAGTTGTCGACACCCTTGCTGGTCAGCTCGTGGGCCGAGTTGTAGCCGTAGGTGAATTCCACCGATGAGCTGTCGAATGTGTGCTCGATGCTGCTCAGGTCGTCGTCGAGCTCGTAGGCGAGGTCGGTGACCACGCCATTGTCGAAGGTCAGCTTCGTGCGCCGGGAGAGCTTGTCGTACTCGATGGCGCAGGCAGAGCCGGTGGCGCCGTTGAGCTTGACGTCGGTGAGGCGGTTGAGCTTGTCATAGACGTATTCGACATAGAAGCTATCCGGGTAGGTGAGCCGGGTCACGTTGCCGTTGGCGTCGAGCTGGTAGGAGACTTCCTTGCTGTCGGGGTACTCTTCGCTGACCAGCCGACCGGCGGTGTCGAAGGTGTAATCGAACTGACCGGATGCCGGATTGCCGGACACCGTCGGGGTCGACACGCTGGTCCTGCGACCGGCGAGATCGTATCCGTAAGTGACCACCGCCATGCCGTCCGGGTCCTTCTGCGTCATTCTGTTGAGCGCGTCGAAGGTGAAGTCGATGACGTCGGCGTTGCGAGTCCGTTTGCTTGTGACGTTGCCGTTGGCGTCATAGGTGAGCTGCTCGTATGTGGCATCTTCGAAGGTGGTCTTCTTGAGCCGGTCGAAGCCGTCATACTCGTAGTCGGTGACGTTGCCTTCAGCATCCTCGACGCTGGCGAGCACGCCATTGTCGGTATAGGTCCGGGTCACCGCCGTATTGTTGGCGGGATCTTTTTCGGTGACCACGCGGGCCATGGCGTCGTAGGTGTACTCAGTGACGCGGGACTCGGCGTCGGTGCGCTTCCAGAGCCGCCGCATGTTGTTGTAGGTATAAGTCGTGACATGACCGGAGGGATCGGTGATGGTGCTGACGATGTTGTCGATCTGATAGGCGGTCGTTACCGTCTGCCAGGGGTTGCTGACGTCGCCGGTCTCCTTCTCGATCTTGGTCTGGTTGCCGTTGGCATCGTAGGTGAACTTGGTCTGATAGCTCAGGGGCGACGGTGCCGTGACCTTGGTCCGCCGGCGGCAATCGTCATATTCGAAGGTGGTGGCGTTGCCGCGCGGGTCGGTCACCGTGGTGACATTGCCGACGCTGTCATAGCCGTACTCGGTTTCGAGGTTGAGACGCCCGGTGCCGTAGTCGACAGTGACTCTGTCGAGGAGCTCTTTCACCGAGTCGTACTCGAACTTCGTGACGATGCCGGTCTCGTCGGTGCGTGTCAGGACCTGACCGCGAGTGTTGTAGGTGAACGACACCGTAGGCGTGCTGCCCCCGATTGCCGTCCGCTCGACCTTGGTCAGGGTGCCGGTGCTGGCGTCATAAGTGTAGGTCGTGGTGTTGTTGCGACCGTCCTTCGCCGTGGCGACCTTGTTCCAGGTGCTGTGGTAGGTGAACTCGTTGACGATGTCCGAGAGTCCGGAGCCGCTCTTGGCCTGCTTCGTGACTTTGGTGACGTTGTCGTTGGCGTCGTACTCCACGAGGACCTTATCGCCTTCCGGCGCCGTGCGGCTGACCATGCGGTTCAGACCGTCATAGACGAAGACCGTCTCGTTGCCCAGAGGGTCGATGTGTTTGGTGGTGCTGCCGAAACGGTTCAGGTGCCAGACCTGCGAGTCTCCGTTCGGAGTCTCCTCCTCGCCTCGCGGACCGGCGATGTAGTACTTCCAGAGGTTGCTGTAGGCGTCCAGCTGCTCCTTGACTCGACCGAGCGAGTCGTAGGTGTTGGTGGCGATGGGCGAGGTCGGATTGACCGGATGGAAGTACTTGATCATCCGGTTGGCGCTGTCGTACTCGTAGTCGATGGACTCGCCTTCCGGGTCTTCGTAGCCGGTGAGGTTGCCGTCGCCATCATAGGTGAAAGCGATCGAGCGCCCGTTGCCGTCCGAGACACTGGTGATGCGGTCCCCCGTATAGCTGAGCGACAGGGTCCTGCCCAGACCGTTGGTGATGCTGGTGAGCTTGCCGCTTGTATAGGTATAGGTGATGGTCACCCCTTCCGGGAACACGATGGTGGCGATGTCTCCATCGGAGTTGAAGTTGTACTCCACTCCCTGGGGCGTGGTCATCGTATAGGTGCCGGACAGAACCAGGTCATTGCTGACATTGAGCGGTCTGGCATAGCTGCCGTCCGGGAGCTTGACGAAAGTGACCTTCTTGCCGTTGGTCTCGACATTGACGATGTTGCCGGTGGCCTGGTCGGTGAACCACTTGTTGACGATTGCCACCATGACGAACTTGTCGATGGGCTTACTCAGATCCCCCAGGAGGTCGACGGTGACAAACATGCCGACGATGCCGGCGGCGCCCTGGATGGGCGAGTGCGATGCCATGGCCGACAGACCATCGCTTGCGGAGGCGGCCTTGATCATGTGGTTGTGGAACCAGCCGAGACCCACCGGACCGTCGGTCAGGTGCTCGCTGCTCTTGTAGGAGCGCTCGAACTTGAGTCCATGCGGATAGTCCTGGCTGCCCAGGGAGATGTCGCTGTGCTCGTAGAGGAATTGTCCGTTGAAAACATCGACGGGATCGCCGGCTGTGGGCGTCCCCGAGTTGCCGGTGTTACCCGGGTTGCGGCTCTTGCTCTTGCTGTCCATCATCGGGTTGGACTTATCTGTGGAGCCGGTGCTCCCCTTCAGTCCGCCGCCGATGATGCCGATGGCGCCGTACCAGGGGCTGATGGCGAAGTAGGCGTGACCGCTCCAGTCGTCGATGGTGAGGTCGCCGTCTTCCGGCACCGCCACGCGCCAGCCGTAGTTGATCCACCAGTCTTCGATGTCGTCGAGGGTCTGGCTGTCGTAGTTGGTCAGGTTCGGCCTGGTCGCCGTCGACCAGTCGCTCGGGCGGCCGTCATAGATCTTGTCGCCGTTCTGGTTGGCCAGATCGAGGAGGCTGGTGCTGCTGATGCCGTCGACTCCGTCGACGAGCTGTGGGATGGTGGCACCTTCGAAGGCGATGCCGTACATGGCGAGCGCCGTGTCATTGGTGTCGACATTGTCCCAGTCGTTATCGAGGGCCGAGCTTGCCCAGACGATACCGCCCAGGTCCAGGAGCGGCGTGTCGAAGTGACCGACCAGACCGGTCTGGTGGTGGAGCACCGTGGTGCAACCGGTCATGCGGTTGAGCAGGTCGCAAGCACGGCTCTTCTGCTCGTTCCAGGTGTTCCAGATGATGCTCAGCACCTCGCCGAGGACTGCGTCGCTTTCCACGCCGCCGCCGTCAGCTTCGGCTTGCTTGAGCTTTTCCCGATGCAGCTCGGTCATGCGCGCACCGGCGTTGCCCCATGCCTGGGCGATGAGATAGAACTGCCCTTCCCAGACTGTTTGCCAGTGACCTTCGTCGGCAAAAGTAGAGGGATACGGGTGCACCACCTCGAGCCAGACGGAGCTCCAGCTCCCCGGGGTCTGGGCGGCACTGGTGGCGACCAGGGTGCCGTCCAGACGCAGCTCGGCCTGATGGCTGCCGTTGAAGAACAGCGTCAGGCGCTTGCCGTGGATGTCCTTGCTGTAGAAAGTCTCGTCGATGGGCGTGGTGGCATCCCAGTAGTAGACGTTCAGGGTGCTGTTGTAAGCACTGGGAATGTCCGTGCTCCAGGTCGTCGGGGTCGTGCCCGAGCGCAGCTCGGGGTGAGCGGTGTCGCGCACGGTAGAGCTGAGAGGAGTGATGGTCCTGCCGCCGAGCACGTCGTTGATGGTGGCATCCGGGTTGTTCGCCTTGATGTAGTCGACCAGGTTGCCGGCGAGGTCGTCCAGGTCGCCCCGGATATTGCTGCGGTTGAGATTCTGGACATAGTCCGAATCGAGGGTGGCACCGCTTCTGGCGCTACTCAAGAAAGTCGACTGCGTGTAGCTCATCGCCGTGGCGAGGCTCATGCCCGAGACGGTGCTGTAGGACTTCAGCGCCGGGTCGAAGACATAGTCGGTGCCGGAGATGGTCACCTTGACGAAGCAGTGGTTGAAGCGGATCTTCCAGGCGCTGCCGGTCCAGTATTCTTCGCAGGGGATGCCGCCGTCGGAGAGCAGGTTGACGATGGCCCAGATGTTGACGTCGGTGCCGAGCCAGGCTGCCGCGTCGGTTTCGGTCATCTCCAGCTCGCCGAGCTGGTAGCTGGCCGTGTAGCCGGCTTCGCGCAGGAGCTCGATCATGAGCTCGGACTGGTCGAAGGAGTTGCCGCAGCCGTCGATGAGACAGCCAAGGGCGCCTTTCTGGGAGCCGTAAGTGGGCAGCCAGTCGATGTTGTTGTAGACGAAGTCGAAGATCAGATCGACGTCGTTCTTGAGCGCCCGGGCGAGCTCGACGATGTCCGCAGCACCGGCGACGATGCTCGAGGTGAGCGCCGCCGTCAGAGGCAGGGGACCGGCGAACTGGCCGCGCAGGTGGCGGCGGGGCTGCTTGGGATTGTAGATCTTGTCGGGAAGCTTGCGCTTCTCGATACGGCCCCTGGCGATGGACGGCTTGGTAGCTGCCTGCTTGGGCAAAGACTTGAAGCCCGGCAGGCGGCTCTGCGGCCTGTCGGGACGAGGGGGTCTGTTAGAAGCCATGTAGGACTCCTCTGTTTTCGTGAGTTGACGTTATGGGTTCGGGGTCACGCGATGGTGACGACGACCGATGTGCGGTTGCCCATCGAGTCGTAAGAATATTCAACGGTGTCGCCGTTGGCGAAGATGACTTTCTTGAGCCATCCCTGAGCGGTGTACTGGTAGGTTGCCTGGTCGCTCCTAGTCGAGCTCCTTCGTTTGGCTTGTTGATGTGCGATAGCGAGGTCCGGTCGTGCGCTCTTCAATAGATCGAACCGACCTCGCTGCTGGAGAAAATACTCGTCATAGCTTCTTGCGGAAAAAGAATCGCCTTCTGCATGTCGATCTGTCCGGACTGCAACAGGCTGCCAAGCACCGTATGTGATGTCAGGTGAAAAGCCGCGGCTCAAAGAGCCTCCATTTGGGTGTTGGCTTTCCAAATAATATCGTTGATACTGTAGGCGCTGGGTGGGCTTTTCCGTAACAAGAGGAATGACGTGTAGCTACTCAATCCTACGGAATTGCACACCCGGCATTCCATTGCCACCGAGGGCACGCAAAGGTCGGAAACAATTGCTATCGCAGGCAATATTCCTGGTTTCGGTCCGATCGCCGTCCTTGACCGTTAATAATTAGAAACTCGCAATTCCTTGCCTCATGCGGCTTTGCGCGAGCTTGTTCAGAGCGTGCCTCGCTGATCTGGCGTTGTTTGTGAAGTGTCCGGATAGATCCTTTCTGATATTGCACAGGTGGGGCGTTTCGCTTTTGCGGTGTTTCCGCGGACATCATCTTCTTCTGTTTCGTGGACGTTATGCGAACTGCGCTACGCCCCCAAATGGGGGAAGGGTAAGCAGCAAGAGTTCAAGAATGCGCGAGCAGTGCCAGCATCCGGAGCGAAGATCAGAGAGAGATGGATGAGAGGTCCTGGAAGAGGATTTGTCGGTCGAGAGCATAGACGGTAGTCCGAAATAGAATTCAATCGATTCAGCCGTCTTCTGGGTGCCTCAAATGAGCCAATTTTTCGTGGTCCCATATGTGGTGATAGACCAAATCTACAGGACCATACAAAAAGCTGCCCCCATTTGGGGGCGTGGTGCAGTTTGCGCTAGGTTTTTATACAGTTCGCACCGGGTCTGTCGACTCTGCATCATTTGATCTAAGAAATGATATTCACCATCTGCAGTGCCTTCGAAAAAAGCGGAATCGAGCCCAAAGTCAGAAGCCCCCATATGGGGGAATAGCACGGTTAGCGGATGTTGCTGGACAACATTTTTTTGTTGATTCAACGTTGAAGCTAGCGGTGCTCGCATGGCACCATCGCCAGCAATATTCCTGAATCTACTGTCCATGCTAGCGCCGGGGTATTAACGAAACCTTCAGGGCTAGCGTGAGATTCGCGCAGCCAAGATTAACGAGCTTTTGATATTGCATGTTCGCAACACCGAAATCGAGAAAACGTCTCGGATCGATTGTCCAGTGGAAGTATCCGGGCGTGTGTCCGACTATTACAGCCGGTCGTACGTATAGAAAACCAGGTGTGCAGCCTCATAGGATTTCGTTACCACACTAGACCCTATTCTCAGGAACAACACACCCAGCTCCCCATAGTATTCATCCTCACACGGCGCAGCACAATACCCTTTGCAGGGGATAGTCCGCACGTGCGCCTATATGGTGCGCCCATATGGGGGTGGCAGGGTTGTCTTCGCTCCTGGTGGTAGTGGATCCGGTAGTGGTTTTTACCAATCAAAATTCCGAAGGAATCCAAAATGAACGACTCCGACAAAAGACAAGAGGGAGTCGAGCCGGTCGAGTTGCCCGAGGCTGACAGCGACCAGCCCACTCCTCCGACTCCTCCTCCGGGCACCGCATCGTATTTCGAGAAGGTGCTCGCCTACATCCCGGCTGCGCTCAACATGGCATATGTCGCGGCGCTGGGCATTCTCTCCGAGCATGGCGACGACCCTGCCTGGCTTCACTGGGCTGTGTTCCTCGTGCTCTGGGCGCTCACTCCGCTGTATGTCGTCTACATGCCGAACACGCAGCAGAATCTCGTGGAGAGCAAACGCTTCCACGTGCTCGCCGCGTCCATCGCCTTTCCGGTCTGGTGCTATGCCATCAACGGCACCGCTCTCGCCCTTACTTTTCCGGCTTTCTATCAGCCGGTCTACGGCTCCTTGCTACTGATCCTGACGGCGCTCGTGCTGCCGGTGATCGAGAAGATCTGCATGCAGGTGAGTTTCTTCAAGGACAAGTAGAGAGTGCGAACAAGCAACTGACACGCGCGCTAGTAAGTCGCGCGTGAAGGAGAAGACAGAAACGAAACAGAAAAAGAGCAGAACAAATGACAACGAAGAAAGACCGACGTACTTTCAAGGCTCTGAGCCCCGAAGCGAGAAATCGCAACGGCGTCTCCGCCGAATCCACAGACAAGCCCTGGGGGATTGACGTCTCCCACCATCAGGGCTCCATCGACTGGGAAAAGGTGGCAGCGACCGGCTGCGCCTTCGCCTATCTCAAGGCGACCGAGGGAGCGACCTACAAGGACAGCACATATAAGCGCAATCGCGCCCGGGCCCAGGCGAACGGCATCATCACCGGTGCTTATCACTTCTTCCGGACGAGCGCTTCAGTGGAATCGCAGCTCGACAATTTCGCTGCTGCCCTGGGCACCGTGGCGGTGGGCCAGCTGCCCCCGGTCATCGATGTGGAGGTGCCAAGCCAGTGGACACGACTTTCGGTCGCCCGGCGAAACGAGCTGGTCTACGATTTCATCGAAGGCATTCGCTCGCGTCTTGGCAGACATATCAATCCCATCGTCTACCTCAGCTCGAGCTTCGCAGACGACGTGCTCAAGAACGACCCGGGTCTCAAGGACCATCCGCTCTGGCTGGCGCACTATACAACAAAAGCCAAGCCGAGGGTGCCCGCTCCCTGGAAGGTCTGGACCTTCTGGCAGTGGACCGAGAGGGGCCGGGTCGACGGTATCTCGACCTATTGCGACGTCAATCGATTCAACGGCAGCCGCGAGCGTCTCTCCACGCTGCTGGTCAAAGAAGACATCATTCAATTAGGAGTAAACAACCAATGAAAACCAGAATCTCACTCTGCATTGCTGCCATCGCAGCAGTTGCGCTTTCGGGCTGCGCGTCTTTGACGCCTCCGGCCCGCACTCACGAGCTCACGCCGGGCAAGCCCTATGTCATCGATTACGATGCTTCGCGCCGCGGGGCATATGTCCTGCCGGCGGACGGGAGCCTGAAGGTCTGTGCCGAGCCGGCGCCTGACGTGGCTCTCGAGTCCATTACCAAGATCATCGCCGAGCTCAAGCTCGCCGATCCCAATGTCGATGCCAGCACCCAGATCGAGCTGCAGACCAAGGTCGTGGAGCTCGCCGGCCGTACCCAGCTCGTGCTCGTGCTTCGCGAGTCGCTCTACAGGCTCTGCGAGCAGGGCATCAATGGCTCCCTCTCGCAGGAGCAGGTCTCGACGCTCTATACCAAGGTGCTCGACACCATCGTGATGCTTGCCCAGTCGGATCTCGCCAAGGAGCAGAAGGAGATCATCCAGAACCTGCGTGATCCGGAGCTGCGTCGCATCTTCCAGGGCATCCTCGACCAGGGGGTTCTGGAGAGCAAGTAGCTCGTGATTGTCCGGCGAGCCTGTCGGTCAAGAGTTAGCGCGAAGCACGCGAGCAAGTCAGATCAGAATCTGGTTCTGATGGTACTCAACAATAGTATTATAAACAGTATCAGATCTGTGCGGCTTGTAAGGCGGTAGCGCTAGGTATGCACAGCAAAAGCGGCGATTAAATGCGCCCAAGATTGACATGCGCAGAGTGCTTAAGAGTCAGGTCAATCAGCCGCCGTATGCGGTGCGCGAGATGTTCGCAAGCCGATACATGCTGTGTTGAAAACGCAACACTGATTTGTTCTACCCGGCACATCCCCGTTATGTTCCGGGCATCTTTCCGTTGCGTACTCTATAAGGACTTTCAAACCCGCGCATATCCCGCCAAATCCCCTTTCGACCCAGCCGATTACGAATTAAATAAACCAGGCAGCGCGAGCATGCTGGTTTCGTGTGCTGTGGCGATATTGGGAAGTTGCGGAGATTTGGAGAAGCCTTGATCAGGATCTGATTCTGATCTTTGCGGAGCGGTAGTTCTTTCCTTATTGCAGCGCAGCGGGGAGATTTTCGCCTGCTTTCAGCAGGCTCAGAAATCATTCAACTAACCAACCAACAGAGAAGGAATCCACTATGGATACAGTCTCCTACTCTTACGACAACCTCGGTCGTTTGACCACCATCACATATTCCAACGGCACCACCGTCACTTTCTCCTACGACAACATGGGGAACCGGACATCTGTCGCCATCAGTTGCTCGGGCGGCGGCTGCTAATAGCAGCCTGACTGCTCATCTCGATTTTGCAGAGCAAGAGTGCGGAGCTCGGGCTTCCGCTCGCTTTCGCCTGCCGAATCCAGCTTAAACAGCAAACCAACGAAAGAGACGACAACATGTCTAAAACTAATCCCAAGTCCGGATCCAAAAGATCCAAGAAACAAACATTCCCGCCCAGGGGCAACGCCCCGGGGTACTCTCCGGTCCAGGGGCGAGCTCATGCCATGAGCCCCAAGGACGCCCGGGTGATCATCGAAGGCCGGCAGATGCCGACCAGGGTCTATCGTCCCGGCTCGACCAGTACTGTCAGTTCGACCAGGGCGCTCGCGGCGAGCATCAGCATCAACCCGTCGGCCTTCTCCATTGCCAGCCTTGCTGACGCTCTCGAGAACGACGTCGACAAAATCTACCAGTACGTCAAGAACTACATCGACTTCACCCCCACCTTCGGAAGCCAGAAGGGCGCCTGGGGATGCCTCGTAGACCGGATGGGCAACGCCTTCGACCAGGCGGCTCTCATGGTGGAGCTGCTCACCGAAGCCGGCTACACCGCGGACTTCCTGTATGGCGAACTCGAGCTTTCTCCGGCTGAGATCGGCGACTGGATCGGCACCGATCCGACCAACGTCTGGGCTTCCTACAACATGCTCGCCAATGGCGGCATCCCGGTCAACGTCATCTGGGACAGCGGCGCCTTCGTCTATCGGCTCTATATGAGCCATGTCTGGGTACGTGTCGACATCGGCGGTACCAACTATGTCTTCGACCCGGCCTACAAGACCTATGACGTCACCGCCGCCATCGACCTCGAGACGGCCCTCGGCTACAACGCGACTTCCTTCGAGTCGTCTTGCCTGAGCGGCTCCACCGTCACCAGCGACTACGTGCAGGACATCAACACCGCCAACCTCCAGACTGAGCTGGAGGACATGGCCGACAACCTGCGGACCTGGATCCAGACCAACGACCCGGATGCCACGGTCAACGACATCATCGGCGGCCGCACCATCGTGCCCGAAACCGGCACGATCCGCGACACGTCACTGTCGTACGAGAACGGCTCGGTCACGCCGACGGTCTGGTCGAGCATCCCGTCGACCTACAAGACGACGATGAGAGTCCAGTACGACACCATCGACGAGACCTTCTATTCGAAGGACATCCACGGCAAGCGGCTGACGCTGTTTTTCAACGGCAGCCATGAAGCCGAGCTTCGTCTTGATGGCACGCTCATCGACACCAGCTCTGCCCAGACTCCCGGTTCCTGGAACTCGGTCTGGCTGGAAGTCGTGCACCCCTATCCGACGACCTTCGCTGATGAAGGTCACTGGCAGACCGTGTGGGAAGGGCATCCGTATCTCATCGCTCAAGCCTGGGGCAACGCTGGTCGTAAGATGATCGAATTCCACCAGTCGAAGCTGGTCGAAAATCGCTTTGATGGCGGCGCCGACACGGACGAAGACGTTTTCGGTCAGTCGCTCAGTATCCTGTGGCATACGTGGAATGCGCAGAAGAGCTGGGCATGCGATGTCTTCAACCGCATGACCAACTGCGTGACTGTGCTGCACCACCAGACAGGCCTTGTCGGTCACTACGATACGCCTCTGACCGACCTGGGCGGTATTGTCTGGGCGAGCTCCGCTCTCGATAACGACTGGGATAACGTCGACACCAACGACACGTCCCTTGCCATGCACGGCATTGCCTTTGAAGAGGGAGTCATTGACCAGTCCGGTGTCGGTGGCGTGAGCACGACTCCGCTTCTCGATCTTGCCAACGCCAATGGCGACAAGATCTACGACGCGGACAGCTCCAACTGGACCTCGGGGGTTGAGCCGAATCTTACCAACTACGATTCTGGTACTCTGACCGACATCGAGAACTGGTGGATCAACTACGGCTGGCGGGTTGCTATCCCGGAAGACGGCGATCTGACCAAGGGGAGCTGGAACGGTTACGGCTACTATGCCATCAGTCCCTATTATGGTGCCATCGGCATCATCAACGGCACCAAAGGCGGCGGCGGCGATTCAAGTTACTCGCAGGCCAACATGAACACCCAGTATGGTGGTCAGACGACCGGTGGTCGAGGCAATGGCCAGCCGGCTTCTCCGTCGAGCTATGGAAGCTCCTGGATCGGCAATCCGACCAACTCGGGTGTCAGCAAAGATCCGGTCGGCCTTGTCGCCGGGCAGTTCCTATACGATCATGTCGATCTCAGCGTCGGCAGCGGTCAATTCCCATATGGGTTGACCTTCCAGCGTATGTACAATTCGTCGTACCGGATGTCCAATGGCGTTCTTGGTCTGGGCTGGACCCACAACCATGAATTCTTTGCCAAGAAGGGAAGTTCCGGCCTGCCCGGTATGGGAGTTCTCAACCCGATCCAGGGTGCCGCCGGCATTGTCCAGATGTATGTCACCGTCGACATGTATCGGGACCTGACCAAGCCGCTCGATAAGTGGGTGATCGTCGCCATTGCCAACAAGTGGTTGACCGACGCCCTTCATGAGAATGTCGTGTCTTTCGGAACGCCGGAAGGTGTGACCCTGTTTGTGAAGCTTCCCGACGGCTCCTATGTTTGCCCGTTCGACAATGCTTCTACCATGAGCCTGTCTGGCGGCGCCTACACGCTGACCACGCCTCAGGGAGTCGAATACAACTTCAACTCGGATGGGACGATCGCGACGATTGACTATCCCAACGGGCCGACAGTCACCTACACCTATACGTCCGGCAAGCTCACCGGTATCTCGAACGGCATGGGACGCGCTCTGACGCTTACCTATACCAGCGACAAGCTGACCAGCGTGTCTGATGGGAACGGTCGAAGTGTGAGCTTCTCGTATGATGTCGACGATAATCTCGAGATAGCGACGGATGCCGAAAGTGAAGACACCACCTTCGACTACGACCAGCCTGGTCGCATGACGAAGATCTACAAGCCGGCAAACCCGACAAGTCCGATCGTCACCAACACCTATGACTCGCTCAATCGGGTCAAGGAGCAGAAAGACGCTTACGACAACGTCACGACCCTCTATCTTGCCGGACATCGGTCGGAGGAGAAGGACCCTGCCGGCTACAGCATCGTTCGCTATCACAACGCCCAGGGCAAGGTAATCAGGGCTGCCGACCAGCTTGGAAACGAGACGACCTTCGAGTATGACGGGCTTCAGCGCTTGCTGAAAATCACGCATCCAGAGGGAAACAGTATCGAGTACGAATACGACGAGAACAACAATGTCACCCAGGTCACGAGCAAGGCGAAGTCCGGCTCGGGGCTCTCTGATATCGTCAACTCGTACACTTATAACTCGACCTGGAATAAGGTCGCTACTGCGACGAACTCGCAGAACAAGACGACCTCGTATACGTACGATGCCTACGGAAACCTGACTGAAATCGAGCGTCCGACTATTAATACCCAGACGCCAACGGTCACGATGACCTACAATGCTCGCGGTCAGATGCTGACGCGGGAAGATGAAACCGGCATCGTGACGGCGTTTACCTATGACTCGACCACGGAGGTCCTCGAGACCGTTGTCGTGGACTACGGAATGGGCCAGCTCAATCTCACGACGACATACGATTACGACAGTGTCGGCAACGTGATTTCCGTCACCGATCCGCGCGGCAACGAAACGACCTATGAGTTCGATGATCTGCGTCGACTCACGTTGGTCACCTCGCCGTCGCCGTTTGGGTACAACACCAAGTTCACATACGACGAGAACAGCAACCGGACCAAGGTCGAACGTGAGACCGGCGATATGACCACTCCGTGGCAGACGTCGCAGGCTACCTTTACGCTGGATGACCTGGTTGCATCAATTATCGATCCGGGCAGCAATACGACAAGCTTCGCGTACAACAATCGTCGCTTGCTCTATACCACAACCGACGCGGCAAGCCGTGTAACGACAAAGGCCTATGACGAGCTCGGTCGGATCTCCACGATCACCGATCCGGCTAGCAATGTCCAGGTGACCAACACCTACACGGACAATGGCCGCCTCGAGACCATCGAGGACGCCAACGGCAATATCACCGAGTACCAGTACGACGGCTTCGATCGCCTGAAGAAGACGATCTTCCCCGACACGACCTATGAGCAGATCACGTACACGTCTTGCGGCAAGATCGCAAGTCGTTTGACCAGGGCCGGCGATACCATCGCCTTCGATTACGACGATCTCGGTCGAGTTATTGAGAAGGCTCCGGACAGCATGCCCACGGTCAGCTACGAGTACGACCTGGCTAATCGCTTGAAGAAGGTGATTACGTCTGTTGTTTCCGGAAATCCTGCTTCCGGCGAGTTCGAGTACTTCTACGACACTGCTGGTCGCAGGGTCAAGGAAGAATACCCGGATGGCAAACAGGTCCAGTACCAGCTTGACGAGAACGGAAACGTCACCAGGTTGACCTATCCGGACAGTTACTATGTTGATCGCGTCTATGACGAACTCAACAGGCTAACGGACATCAAGCTGAACGGCAGCACGTCGAGCACTCTTGAGTTCAACTATGACCAGCTCGACAGGCGGACCACGCTTACCTACGACAATGGTGTCGTGACCGATTACACATTCCAGTGGGACAACGACCTCGAGTCTCTGGAACAGACTTTCAACGGGTCCTCGGTCGAATTCAGCTACGGCTTCAACAGCGTCCATGAGGTGACGAGCCAGGGCGTCGATGACGGCACGTTTATGTGGCATCCGGCTTCCGGTGGCACGGTGAGCTATGGGACTCCGACCGACCTGAACCAGTATCCGACGGTCGGTGGCGATACCTATACCTATGACGACAACGGTTGCCTCACCGACGATGACACCTGGACCTTCGGATATGACACGGAGAACCATCTCGTATCCGCCGACGATGGCTCGACGTCTGCCAGCTACATCTATGACCCCATGCACCGTCAGGCGCAGAAGGAAGTGAATAGCACGAAAACCCGCTACATCCATGACGGCATGAGAATCATCGCCGAGTACGATGGCAGCGGCAACTTCGTGAAGCGATACGTCTATGGTGTCTCCTTGGACGAAGTCCTGCTTGAAATTGACGGCAGTAATGATGTCACTTACCTGCATCATGACCGCATGGGCTCCGTGATTGCAACGACCGATGATACCGGGGCTGTCGTGAATACTTATGCTTACTCGCCCTCGGGTGAGTGCTCGAGCATGAGCGGTACGACTTTTGGCTTCACTGGGCAGAGGTTTGACTCTGAGACCGGTCTGTACATGTTCAAGAACCGATACTACTCACCGGTCATTGGTCGCTTCCTGCAGCCTGATCCGGTCGGGTACAAGGATGGCCTGAACCTGTATCAGTACGCCTACAACAACCCGAATGGATTTACTGATCCGTTGGGATTGGGAGCTGATAACAGCTCTCTGCGAGCCAACACAACAGCTTCTCTCTATGACCTAGAGCAGGTTCTCAAAATCGCTGCAGTAATGGGGTGCGTTGTCGACAACCTCTGGGTAATCCGAATCACATATCTGCTTCTGCGCGGTACCAACGCCGCTCTGAATGGAACGTGGGACCATACATTCACTGACTGTCATAACAGTCAGACACCACCTCCTTCCTTTAGGTTTCCAGAGGATCTTTTTCCTCTTCCCCCAGCAGAAGCACAGCCTCAAACTCCCATTGTGGATGTTACCAGCCCAGAGCGACACCAACCGTATGTTGAGGCCAGAAACCAGAATCCGAATGATGAGGTTCCATATCCAGGTGAATCTGTGAATGGTGTCCCTTATGACGCATCAAATCCGGATCATCGCCAACACGCTAGAGAGGGGAGAAATGGTGCTGCTCCCAAACCTGGCAATACGGCTGGCATTATCGCCACTCTAGGTGCACTTGCAGCCTTTATTGGGCTTCTCTACTACCTGACTAGAAGGCGATAAGTCCGACATTGAATTCGCTTTTTGTGCGACGCAGCTCGTCTGCGTCGCACTATTCCTTTTCTGGCTCTAGCAACATCTTGATTAGGTCCGCAGAGTACTTTGCCGCAAGAACCAGATTTCCAGCAGAAATAGACACATTGACAATTTCTTGAATATCATTCGGCTTACTCAAATTAAGGTCGCTTACTCTTCGACTATCAAATCCGTAAACTATTTTCGTTTGCAGGTACCAATCGAATTTGCGAGAAATGGCGATTCCACACGAGAATGATCCATATGCCAAAAACCCTATACTAACGATAAATGCCAGTGTGGTTGGACCTGTTAAAACCCCAGCGAGACAAAAGAAAAAAGGATAAAGTAGTAGCCATCTACACTGCTTCTTACTTGCCATCTTTCTTCGTTCTTGTACTGTGAGCAAGGGAACTCTATTACAAGAACATGGTCTCCAGATGTCCGAAAACAGATGCAGCTGAAGCAAGACCGCCAGCAGAGAAAAAAGACCACTCAAAAGGAAGTTATTGTATGCAAAGGCGATTAGCGAAAGACCGCATGAAAGAAACATAACACCGCTCACGCTCATCTCATTAATCGGATGAACATACAGTCTGTGACGTTGTGTCACATGCCTCATCTCAGCATCGGAATAATCAAACAGGCCTAAATTATCCAATTCCACGGTGTTTACCTAGACTTCTAATTCTTGAGGTTATCAGAAGTATTGAGACCTGCCAATGGTAAATTCCCCATCCTCCAGATTGCTAAATTCATCAGAACACCCTCTCTCATAGCCTAGGCGAAAAACTTTGGCTTGAAGTCAGGCTGACTATATTTTGTAGTTGCTTTTTTTCTCTCGTCTTCCGACCGGGTGCTATATCCTTATGTCCTTTCCAAAACCCTTGAAACGAGCGGGATCTAGCTTCGTGTATAGGACCGTGTGCTGAATGTTCTTATGCCCCAGATAGGCCTGGATTGAACGAGTATCCATTCCTAAAGAAGCTAGCTGATAGCCTTTGCCGTGCCGCAACATATGCGGATGGACCGATAATTCAAGCTCTGCCAACTGACCTGCCCGAGCAACCAGCTTGTAGATGACGTTATGGGACAGAGGCCCCTTTCG
>JAGQHH010000272.1 GCA_020431945.1 Cyanobacteria bacterium HKST-UBA02
CACTGCGGTCTACTGCGATCCCGTCGAGTATAAGCGCTTACAAAGCGAGCTGATCCCATGGACAGACAGGATTCGGTTCTGGGTCTATGCCGGCTTTTACCTGTGCATAGCTTTAGACGAAATAGAAAACAACTGTCAGTTGATGGGGGACAGAGAGCAGTGAATCAGAGATAGCTCGAAGCCAGCTCTTTTTCCGGCTCCGCAAGCGAAGCAGCGAGCTCGGCAAGCACTTTCGTCCGAATCCCGCTCCGGGAGAGGGCCCAGACAGCATGCTCTTTCAGCATGGCGTCCGGCTCGCTGACAGCGAAGTCATGGAGCCTCTCGATCCACTCGTCTTTGAGAGAGCCAGAAGCCAGTCCGGCAAGCTCGTTGCCTGCCACCACCAGAGCGTTCCGTTTCAAGCCCCGGAGCTTGGGCCTGGAAAGCGGCGTATGAGAAAAACGAGCCTTGAACTCATCCCGCCCGGCCATGGCCAGTATGCCGCCGAGCTCGATGTAATGCCCGGCTCCCTGAGAAGCTCCGAGCTCTTCCCAGGGGCTTTCGGGGGGGCGCTGATTATAGGGGCAGACCTCCTGACAGATATCGCAACCGAAGAGCCAGTTACCCATGCCCTCACGCAGACCGGGCTTGATGGCGCCTTTGTTCTCGATGGTGAGAAAAGATATGCAGGCCCGGGAATCTACAAAAAAGCCGGGCTCGATAATGGCACCGGTGGGACAGGCGCTACCGCAGCGAAAGCAATTGCCGCAGGTGCCTTCATAAGCGAAATCGGGCTCCAGCTCCAGATCGGTGAATAGCTCAGCCACGAAGTTATAGCTTCCGGAAAGGCGCGGTCCGATGATCATGGTGTTCTTGCCGGCAAAGCCCAGTCCGTGCCGGGCCGCATATGCCTGCTCGTAGAGGGGGACATCGTCCACGAACGGAAAACCCTCTACCCGGCAAGAAAGAGCTTCTTCGATCCACTCTTTCAAGAGCGAGAGCCGCTCCGGAATCACCTCGTGATAGTCCCGCCCCACCGCATAGAGAGCGACGCTTCCGAAAAAAGGACCAGGCTTTTCTGGTCTGCGCGAAAAATAGCTCACCGATACAAGAATCGCCGATCGCGCCCGGGGACTGGTTCGACCGGGGTGGCAGCGCCTCTCCGGATCCCGTTTCATATATTCCATGGTGGCGGCATAACCACGATCGAGCCAGGTCTTGTAGTGCTCCAGGGGCGCTAGAAGCGGCTCCAGGGATCCGACTGAGACATTGCCGAAACCCAGCCCCAGGGCCAGATCTTTTATGACTTGCTTATTGTTCGTGGTTTTCGGCATTTCAGTGAGTTTAGAATACACGTTATGGAAAAAGAGATGTTCGCCCTCGAAGAACTCCACTACGACCTTCCCGAAGAGCTCATCGCCCAGGAGCCTCTGCCGGTCAGGCACGAGTCCAGGCTCCTTCGTCTCGGTCTTGCCGATGGCGCGGTATCGCATCATGTTTTCTCGGACCTCACAGAGCTTCTCGAGCCGGGGGATCTGATTGTCGTAAACGACACCCGGGTGATTCCGGCACGAATATATGCCCGGCGAGAAAGCGGCGGTGCCATCGAGCTACTTCTGATCAAACCCCGCTCCCACGCTAAAGCTCCCGGCGGCATGATCTGGGAAGCGATGGGGACGCCCCTGCGCCGCCTCAAGCCCGGCGAGCGCCTCCAGGCAGTGACCGAGAACGGCGCCGAGCTATTTATCCGTGTCGTGGACCTGGAAACCGATATGGATGGCTTCAAGAGAGCAGTCATCGACCTGGGGAGCCGTGAGAATCTCGAGACTATTTTGAAGGCGGCCGGACACGCGCCCCTGCCGCCCTATATCAGGAAAGAGAGAAAAGAAGACCTGGAGCGCTATCAGACAGTTTTTGCAGCTACACCGGGGGCGGTGGCAGCCCCGACAGCCGGACTGCACTTCTCCCCGGACCTGATGCAGAGACTGGCGGACCGCTCCATCGAGATCCGCACGATCACGCTGCATGTCGGTCCCGGGACCTTCAAGCCGATCACCACGAGCATCGAAGAGCACTCTATTGAGCCCGAGATTTATTCCATAAGCCCGGAAACTGCCACCGCTATCAATACCGCAAAAGAATCAGGACGAAGAGTGATCGCTGTGGGCACCACCAGCCTCAGGACCCTGGAAACCGCCGGCGCGAGCGGGCATGTGTCGCCGGCGGAGAATGCCTCGACATCGCTCTATGTCAAACCCGGACACCGCTTCGCCATCGTCGACGGCTTGATTACCAATTTCCATTTGAGCGGCTCGAGCCTTCTGGTGCTGGTAGCCACTTTCGCCGGTCCGGAAGCCGTGAAGAAAGCCTATCTCGAAGCCGTGGCCAGACGCTATCGTTTTTTCAGCTATGGCGATGCCATGTTGATTATCTGATCTTACTTATGCGCCAGGCTTATGGCCCCGGGCAGAATGCCGTACCGTTGCCGCCCCGGTCCAGGACCAGGTCGCAGGCCAGATCGGCTTTAGCCACGAGCTCCTGGGCTTCGGTGCCGAGACCGGGGAAATAAGCGATACCGACGCTGGCGGTGAGGTGGAGCTTGAACCACTTGTAGTCTATGGGGGTAACCTCGAATTTCTTGCGAACCCGATCCCCCAGAATCGCAGCCCCGCGCCCGGGGGTCTCCGGAAGCACGGCGATGAATCGATCGTCGCCATAACGGGCGACCATGTCCACATCAAGGCGTGTGGCTTCGTTGAGCATCTGGGCAGCAGTATAGACCGCCAGATCATAGGCGCTCGGTCCATGATCCTGAAGAATGCGGGTGAATCCATTGAAAGCCACGATACAGACCGAAAGCGGTCTGTTATAGCGCTTCGAACGCCGCATCTCCCGCTCGAGCTTGCGCATGAGATAACGGAAATTGTAAGTCGGCGAGGAATCGTCGAAAAAGGCTATACGCTCTACGTCTTCCAGGGTGAGCCTGGTCTTGACCGGCTCGGGCTCCGAAAAGATCGTGCGCTCGGCAGGCCGGTTGAGCTCTTCGATAGCCGTGAGATGCTCCTCGGTAAGCGAGCTGTTCCGCAGGTCGCTCAGGCGCCTGTGGAACATATTATCCTTGATTACTGCTTCTTCGAATCGATCGTCAGAGGACATGGGTCACGAGACCAGAGATAACCAACCACCCAGTTAATAGTTACCAATTCTATTTAGGCTCTAATCACTTTACTTGTCAAATCTAATAATGGTCCAGAAGAAAGAGACGCAGCATATTGAGAGCGGCGCTGGCGGTCCGGTACCTGATTTCGGTACGAGAAGACCGGGCGCCCAGCCTGAGCTCCTCCTGCGAGCCGCCTTCCTTCGCGCTCAGAGCGAGGTAGACAAGCCCTACGGGCTTCTCGTCGGTGCCGCCGTCCGGTCCGGCAATGCCGGTAATACCAATACCGATATCACTGCCGGCTCGGCTCCGGGCCCCTTCCGCCATAGCCCTGGCACATTCGGGGCTGACAGCCCCATGCTTGTCTAGAATCTCGGGATCGACACCGAGAGCGTCCATTTTCGCCTGGTTCGAATATGTGACCAGGTTGAGACCGATAAATCGGGAGCTCCCGGGCACATCGGTGAGACGTTTGCTCACCAGGCCCCCGGTACAGGACTCTGCCAGGGAGACGGTCAGATCACCCTGCACGAGAAGCCGAGCCACCACCGCCTCGAGCGTGTCGTCATCCTGTCCGTAACAGAGATGCCCGCTCTCCTGGCGGATCCTGTCCGCCACCGGCTGCACCATGAGCCGGGCCTCTTCCAGGTTGGGCGCCTTGGCGGTGACCCGCAACCGGCACTCGCCCCGACCGGCATAGGGAGCCACAGTGGGATTCTTGCCCGAGAGAAGCGTCTCGTATTTCTGCGCCAGAGTGGACTCGCCGATACCTATGTGCTTGAGCTCCACCGAGAAGATCGCCGCCCCGGAGAATTCTTTCATCAGATAGGGGGCAGCAGTCTCGTGCCACATATGCACCAGCTCGTGAGGCACCCCCGGGAATGTCATGATTATGGCGCGGGAGCGAGACGAGGCAATCGCTGCCTGACCGAGCCGCTCCGAATCGATCTCCCATATGATACCGGGAGCGGTGCCAGCCGAATTGGGCAGCACTCGCGACCCTTCCGGTCGCAATGCTTGTTTCTTGTTGCTGTCCGGCATGGCGATATGCCGGCTCGAAAAGAACTCCTCGATACCGGCCAGGACCAGGGCGTCGCTGACCATGGGAGCTCCCAGGGCCTCGGCGATACACTCCATGGTCAGATCGTCGGGAGTGGGTCCAAGACCACCGGTGGTGAGGACAAGGTCGGAGCGCGATAGAGCCGTGCGTATGCAATCGACGATTCGTTCGCGATTGTCGCCTACTGTCGTATGAAAAAAACAATCGATGCCAAGTCCGGCCAGCTCGGCACTCATGAACCTGGAATTGGTATCCGTGATCTGACCGAGCAGGATCTCAGTGCCGATGGCGATTATTTCTGCGACTGGCATGGGAGGCTAATCAGGCGATCAGCTTATCGGTTGTCACCTGAATCATGCCGTGACCGCCGCCTGATTCGTCGGCAGGTACCGCATTGGGGTCATAACAGCAGCAGGCCCAGACACCGATGCCGAAGACCGTGATAGCAAAACATACAAAGAAGAAGATTAGCCAGTTGTGGCTGGAATCATGATGTTCGGAAGAACTCATTTGGATCTCCTGACCTGAAAATTCGAACTTTCTCAACCAACCAGTATAGGCTGTCCGGACCCGATCTCCACGGCCGATGTTAAGGATTTGAATTAGCAGACTCTCAGATTAATGAGTGTCAACAAGCAGGTCGATACAGGGGCGCATGTCGAAATTGTCTGTCTCGCCGGGCTCCACGGCATAGAGAAGGATGGTGCGCCTGGCTTTCACATTCGAGCTGCAGGCCACCAGCCCGGTATGCTCTTTACCCGACTTCTCTTTGATCTTGCCGAATACATAAGGCATGCGCCCTCCGGGCAGATCCCAGGAGCCCTTGCCCAGCTCTCTGGTGAAATCGGCTCCCAGGCGAATCGTGTTGATGCCGTAGCTCTGGAAGATGGTCTTGACCATCTCGTCAGGATTGCTCGCCTGGTTGAAAAGAAAGATCGAGATCTGCTCCTTGCCGTCCTTGTAGTCGATGGTGACATGCTTGAAGACCCAGAGGTCGATGCCGAAATAATAAGAATAGCCATCCGGCAGGGGATCGGGCAGACCGAGGATCTCGTCTGCCAGACGGGCGATATGAGTTCGGTTGTAAGCAGGATCGAGCCTGGATTTGAGAGCCAGGGCGAAAGCGACAGTGCCTGTGGCGGAGCCTGCAAAGACCATGAGAACCATGACGATGAGAGCCTTGCTCCAGGCAGGCAATTTATCCTTCTGCGCTTTCTTATCCTTTGTCATGAGCCGAATTTGTTCTTATAGGACCAGACTGTGTTTGCCAGGAGCTGAGCAACGGTCATCGGACCCACCCCCCCGGGCACCGGGGTTATGAGAGAAGCCACCGACTGCGCGGTCTCGAAATCGACATCGCCGGTGATCACCTGTTTGCCGTCCTCGCCCCTCTCATAATGGATACCGACATCCACCACCACAGCTCCTGGTTTGATCCAGCTTCCCTGGACGAAACGAGATTTGCCCATGGCCACCACGAGAATATCGGCACCGCCGATGACTTCGCTGAGGTTCTTGGTACGGCTGTGACAGATGGTGACCGTGGCATTCTTTTCCATCAGGAGCAGAGCCGCCGGCTTGCCGACGAGTTGAGAGCGTCCCACCACCACTACGCTGGCTCCCGAAATGGGCACTTGATAATGCTCAAGAAGAGTAACCACGCCGGAGGGCGTGCAGGGTCGCAGGGAGTCCCTGCCGGCCAGGAGACAACCCAGGTTGTAGGGATGAAGACCGTCCACATCCTTGGCTGGATCGATATGCTCGAGGATCTCCTTCTCGGGCAGGTCCCCGGGAAGCGGAAGTTGAACGAGGATTCCATCGACACGCTCGTCTTTGTTGAGCTTCTCGATTACAGCAATGATATCTTCGGCGCTGGCACCGGCGTCGAGGCGCTCGAGAAAGCTCTCGATACCGGTCTTCTTGCAGGCGCTGATTTTATTTCGGACATAGAGCTCGCTGGCCGGATTATCGCCCACCAGCACCACGCTCAGGCCCGGGGGACGGGCACCGCCCGAGACAAAACTATCGACTTCCTTTTTCAGGTCCTCGCGCATTTTCGCCGCTACGGCTTTGCCGTCCAGAATAGTTCCGGTCTTCAATTCGGGCACCTCTAAGCTCCTCCCTGTCCAGGTAAATGTACATGCTGAAAGGCTCTACTCATATCTACCCGCCCCCGGCTCTTGCCATGATGAACGAGCTCGACACCGGCGCCTTCGCCACCTGTCGGTCGGGCTTCCCGGACCTGACCTATGGCAAGGAAAGGTAGATCTTTCTGCCACTGCCGCCAGGTCTTCTCGCTGAGGCAGCCTACCAGCTCGTAATCCTCACCGCCGTACAAGGCCCAGTCTAGCGGATCCGCTGCGGCCCGGCGGGCTGCTGCCACCGTTTCGTGATGAACTGGAACCTTGGAGAGCTCGACTTCCATGAGGACATTGCTATCCCTGGCAATTTGAAAAAGGGCGTCTGCCAGACCGTCACTGGCGTCCATCAGAGCACCGCGATTGCCGGTCTTCCTGACCATGGCCCAGGATTCGCAGAGACGGGGAAGTGGCTTGCAATGCCGATTGACACAGTAATCAAACTCTTCCCAGCCGGCGCTGAGGGCCTCGAGACCGGCGCGGCTGGCACCGAAGTCACCCGTGACCACCACAACGTCTCCCGGCTCGGCGGAGGATCGAAGAAGACAGCCGTCCTCATGGGTGGTGCCCAGCACCGTAACCGATATACTCAAAACCGGCCCACCGGTGAAGTCACCACCAGCCACCCGGCAACGATAGGCTCGAGCGCATTCGTTCATGCCCCGGTAGAGCTCTTCCAGATCGCAGAGAGGCAGAGCTTCGGGCCAGCTCACACTGACCAGCAGGAATCGCGCTCGTCCAGCCATGGCTGCTATATCGCTGAGATTGACAGCGACAGCCTTGAAACCCAGGTCGAAAAGACTGGTGGTGTCCAGCTTGAAGTGCACTCCTTCCACAAGAGTGTCGCAGCTGACCAGCTCCTGGCCCGGCAGAACCGCGCAGTCATCCCCTATATAGCCGGATCCCGTCCATTCCTTGATCGCTTCGATCAGGGCATATTCCAGACTGCCAGAACCTTCTGCTGCCTTCTCAATTTTCATGGTTGCAAACAGATAAAATGCTACAATCAGCCTTAAGAGCTAGCTACAAATATAAGGTAAGAGCATGAGCGCCATCGCCAACCTTTTAGTGAATTTATTGCAACTGTTCAATTTCCTGCTCGTGGTCTGGTGTCTTCTCACCTGGTTTCCGGCAGTAAAGTGGCAAGATCAGCCATTCCGCACCCTGGACATGATAATCCGTCCGGTTATCGAGCCTTTCCGGAGAGTGCTGCCACCAATTGCAGGATTCGACTTTTCACCTGTGATTGCGATACTCTGTATCAACTACCTGGTTGGGTTCTTGATTAAGGTACTCTAACTCGCAATCTCAATGCTCTCACGCCGTAAATTCATCTTTGCTGGTCTCGGGTCCGTAGCTTTAGTCCAGGAGCTTTTCGGGGCTCCCCTGGCACTGGCTCGAAAGAAAAAAGCCGTTCTTATCACCGGTCCGCACAGCCTCGCCCGGAAAGCCTGGGCACCGGCTATCCAGCCCGATTTCGTCGGTCTCACCAGAAAGGGATATCTGGCTCTGGGAGACAAGTTCGGCCGCCTCTCCATCGTCGACCTGCGGAAGGCCGGGGATCCCAAACACCCGCCCCTGGTCATGGCGGAGCTTACCGGACTCGGCAAAAGAGTGGTGGACATCCATTTCGACCAGATCCACGCCTGCGCCCTGGTCGTCGACGAGAATGACGAAGGCAAGAAGAATTTCCTGGTAACTGTCGACCTCTCCCGTCCGGAGTCGCCCCATGTCACCGCCACGATAGCGCTCCCGCAATTGAAGGAAGCCCGCGCCCTTACTGGCGATCGCAAGCTCACGCTGGTGGCGGGTACTTCGCCGTCCGGTCAGGAAGTCATTCTGGTGCTCGACGCTTCTGCGAAGACAAGCAAAACCGAAGCAACCATAGTCTCCACCATCACCACCAGGACACCGGTGGTGGCTATGCTCTTTCAAGGACGCAGTCTGACAACGCTTTCCACCAGCGGAAGCGAGTCCCAGGTCGACTTCATCGACATGGGAAGCAGGACCGCTCCCCGGCTTCTTGAAAGCGTCACCGAACAAGGCAACTATACGCAACTCTGCCAGGACCGGAACCTGACGATCATCATCGGTATCAAAGACGGTGCTTGCGAAGCACGTTCCATAGCCAGCAAACCCGCACCACACTCGGTAGCGGGGGTAAAACTCGAGCAGATGCAGTCGGTACTGGGTTGTGCCATGCAAAAGGACAGACTGCTCGTCCTCGGCAAGACAGAAGACCGGCTCGCCCTGCACACGGTGAGCATAGACAAGCACGGCAACCTGCTGCGCTCCCAGGAAATCAATCTCGGCGCCACAGCCAGCGCCGGGGCCAGCAGCGCTCAGCTTCTCTGGGATCGCAAACGTCTCTATCTTGCCGCCGGCTGGTCCGGGGTGAAGATCCTCAACTACTACCGGGACAGTGTAAGCGATCAATACACTTATGCCATTCCCAGACTCGCCGCTTCCGGGATAGCGACCTGGGGCACCCAGGCTGTCGTAGTGGGGGGCGAGCTCATCCGTTATGACATCTCCGAGCCCCAGGAACCCAGAGTGCAAGCCAGGGTCAGGCTCAACAGCACGGTCAAGTCCATGACCGGGGCCGGCAGTTTCATCCTCTGTCTTACCAGGGATGGTCTCGGGCTCAAGAAAATGGCCGAGCTCGATCGGGATGTCGCCACCCGCAAAGTCGAAGGGAGCTCTGTAGCCTTCGACCGGAGCCAGCACAAAGCCTATGTCATCCATGCCACCGGGAAAGTCTCCAGAATCTTCCCGTTCAAGGTATTCTCGGATTCTCTAGACCCGCAAAAGCCTTTCGACCGTACCGGCACATTCAGACGCCTGACAGCGGATGCCGGGGAGCTCCTCATTTTCGATCTGCACTCCATGTCCCTCCTGGGCACAGGAGCCACCCTCGAAGAGAAAGGCTCTCGCCGCCTGGATAATCTCGCCATCAGAGAGGCTGTACTGGATAACGATCATATTCTCGCTACAGCAGTGGACCAGGATCAAAAGGGCTTCCTGCTCGTTATGGATCGCCGGGACAAATCTCTCAACGTCCTGGGAACCCTCGATCTGCCGCACAACGGCGTGGCCCTCTCGGTCTCCGGTAAGACCGTCGCGGCGGTGGGCAAGGACAGGGAGGGCAAAGACTTGATATCGATCATCGATATCTCCGCCCCAACGGCACCTCAGATCAAGACTACTCTCAATGTTCTCGAGTCGGCATCGGCAGTGGCCACGGTCAGCAAGATCGCCCTGGTTGCCGGTCGCGGCATCGAGATTCTCGATCTCGGTTGATGTTCATCGGTTGATAATTTGGCGTGGCAAAGATTCTCATAGCCGAAGACGATCGAAACCTGGCTCTCACCTTGAAAGTGACCCTGGAGACCGAAAAGCACGTCGTGGAAGTTGTCGAAGACGGGAAAGAAGCCGTCGACCGGCTTCGCCTCTATTCCTATGAGCTTCTCATTCTGGACTGGAACCTGCCTGAGATGCAAGGTCCGGAGGTCTGCCGACATTACCGGGGTCACGGAGGCGCAGCTCCCATATTGATGCTCACCGGCCGTGGTGACATCGGCGATCGGGTCAGCGGTCTCGATGCCGGAGTAGACGACTACCTCACAAAGCCCTTCGACATGCGCGAGCTCCTCGCCAGAATTCGTGCTCTCTTGCGACGCTCATCGGAATACGAAGGCGATAGTCTCGCCATCGACCCGGTAGCGATAGACCTTCTGAGCCGGACTGCCAGTGTCCGGGGCAAGCCCATAGAGCTCACTGCCAAGGAGCTGTCGGTGCTGGAGTTTCTAATGCGCCGTCCGGACCATTATTTCCTCGCCCTCGATCTGCTCAACGAGATCTGGGCATCCGACTCAGACAGCTCCGAGATGGCTGTCAGACAATGTATCACTCGCCTGCGCCGCAAGCTCGAGGAAGCAGGCGCCATGGACTTCATAGTCACTTCCCGTGGGCTCGGCTATAAAATCGAGTCGAAATAGACCCGCGTCAACTAAATGTCAAAAACGCTTGCTAGATTGCCGCTCAGTTGAGAGACCATCGTTTTTTCAAGGAGCAGCGCCATGGAAGCATACGCACTAGAGCATAGTTATCACCACAATGCCGATACCAGTTCACAACTCACTTTCGATAAAGTAATGGGCCAGGAAGACGGCGCCGCCGCCAGAGAAATTCAAAAGAATGCAGCCTCCAGCCAGAAAACCGAGAGCCTCCTGCCCAAGGTACTTATCGACAAAGGCGGAAAGCAAGGTCGGTCCCAGACAACCGAGATAGAAGGCGATGCCTCTGGCAACGCCGGCGAATCAAAATGCGGCGATGGAGGCGGCGGACGATCCTACCAGCCACTGACCGGCAGCGACGACCTGGAGGCCCGCCCCGGCAAACCTGACCAGCCAGTTAATCCTGACAAGCGGAATGAAAAGCAACAGAACAATTCGGACAACCAGCCCGAGTCGTCGATTCCTCGTCTGCTGCCCGAGGAAACTGACAGGAATAAGAAGAAGTAGTCACACTAGCCCTGCCCAGCCCCAACTCCTGGACCCGCGCCCCCGGTCCGGGAGTTGTCTATAGCGCGATTGAGTATAATGCCAGTCTCGTGACAGGCATTTTCTATGAAACTTGGCATAGCCGCCAGAGCCTATATACTGATCGCCATTCCGCTTTCTTTCGAGCTTGTCTTCGTGGCGACCCTTGTCTACGCGCAAAGGCAAGTGGATGAGGCTTATAAGCGCGAGCTGCACGCTCGCCTGATCACCAGCGAAATCAATGCCGGTCTGGCATCGCTGTTGCGCAGCGGCTCGTCGCTCATCGCCAGCGCCGTTCTGCCTGACTCGAAGATATCCCGAGAATGGCAAGACGAATTCGTCGTGCTCCTCGATGTCGAGAAGCGCCTGCACGCCCTCACCGAAGAGGGTGCCAGCGAGAGCCTGCGTCAACCTCTGCATGATCTCGAGGATGAAGTGCAAAAACTCCGCACCGACTTCAACCACTTCAATGTCAACAACATCAAAGAGAAAAAGCAGGATGCCATGCTTCTCGAGCTCAGAGTCAAAGAGATCATGGACCTGGCGAACCAGATCCTGGCCGACCAGGCGGTCATCCAGGATCGAGAGCAGCAAGAGAGGGAGAGGCTCTCGGAGTTTCTTACCCGGGCAGTGTATTCCGGAGTAGCACTGAATATAGTGCTGGCTTTCGCCCTGGCCTACCTCTTCAATAGGAGCACCATCCGTCGCCTGGATGTCCTGATGGCAAACGCCAGGCGCCTGGTCAAAGGCGAAGAGCTCTACCCTCCTGTCCGGGGACGCGATGAGATCGCGGTACTCGATCGCACCCTGCATGACACTTATGCCACCCTGGCAGAAGCGAGTCACCGGGAAAAAACCGTGCTCGCCAATACAGCCGACGCCATCTTCTCCCTCGACGCATCCCTGGAGGTGCGCTTCATAAGCCCGGCCATCGAACCAATGCTGGGCTATAGAGTGGACGAGATCACCGGTCATGAGATCGATATACTACTCGCCCCCGAGTATCGAGAGCGAACCCGCAGAGAGCTCTTATCCCTGCAGCTCTCTCATTCTTCGAGCGCTATCGAATGCCAGCTTCAACACAAGGACGGATCGCTTCTGCCCAGTCTCTGGTCTGTATTCTGGTCAGAGAAAGAGATGAGTCTTTTCTGTGTCGCCCGGGACATCAGTAAAGAAAAAGAGCTGGAGCGCTTGAGGCAGGAATTCATCTCCATGGTCAGCCATGATCTCAAAAGCCCCCTTGCTTCGATCAAACTGACTTTCTCGCTCTTTGCCGACGGCCGCCTCGGCTCCCTGAACGAGCAGGGCAAGACCCTCACCGGCGCCGGCGAAGAGACCGTGGCAAGGTTGATCGACCTGACCAACGAGCTGGTTGATACAGAGCAAATCGAGCAGGGAATGGTAAAGCTCGATAAAAAACCGGTGCCCACCGAAGTGATCATCGACGAAGCAATCGAAAACCTGGCAAGTCTGGCCGCCTCCAGAGAGATCGCCATCGTCAGAAGCGATGACATATCCGTCACCCTCTCTGCCGACCGGAAGCGCCTGGTTCAGGTACTGGTCAATCTTCTCAGCAATGCCGTCAAATTCTCCCCGGTAGGCTCCGAAATCAGGATAGAGACCAGAGTCCTCCCGGACTATATAGAGCTCGCCGTGCAGGACAGGGGACAGGGAATTCCGGCAGAAAAACAAGATCAGATCTTCACAAGGTACGCCCGGCTGGACGAAAAGCAAAGCCAGGTCCTGGGGGGCACCGGTCTCGGTCTTTCGATCTGCAAAGCCCTGGTGGAAGCCCATGGCGGCGAAATCGGCTTTCAAAGCAGCGACGACGGTACCCGTTTCTGGTTCCGAGTGCCGAAGATTTGAAAAGAGCTGAAAAGCAGGGTTATCCCTGGGTCGGGACCACGCTCTTTACTGAATATTGCGGAGATCGAGCATAGTCGTTTCCAATGGGGTAAAAATGGAATAAGCGACTAATTTCAGAATGCTTGAGGAGGAAAAATGACCACAACCGAACCGGTAGGCACCAAGAAGAAATTCCCCAGGCTCTCCTCCAGCGCATTCGAGCACCCGGCCGATCGGGCTGCTCTTGATGCCGTCAAAAAGATTCCTGTACTGGACAAGCTTTTCGCTCGCATGATGGAACTGGGCGCCGAGCGCGTGGTCAGAGTTCAGCACCTGGGCCAGGCGGTGCATGTCACCCCCAAGCAGTGCCCCAAGATCTACAAGATCTACAAAGAAGCAGCCGAGATCCTGGACGTGCAGGAGCCGGATCTTTTCCTCTCCACACACCCGGTCCCCAATGCTTTCACCATAGGCGTGGAAAGACCGATGATCGTTCTGCGCTCAGGCATCGTCGACCTCCTCACCGAAGAGGAGCTCATGGCGGTACTCGGACACGAGCTCGGTCACGTCAAAGCCGGTCACGTTCTCTACAAGACCCTGGCTTATTTCCTCATTTATATGACCGAGTCCCTGCTGGGTCTGCAGGGTCTGGCCAAGTTCGGTATCAGAGTGGCTCTCTACGACTGGTCCCGGAAATCAGAGCTCACCGCCGACCGGGCCGAGCTTCTGGTGGCCCAGGACATCAACACCTGTATCAAGCTTCACATGAAGCTGGCAGGCGGCTCCTGGAAGATCTACGAACAGATGGACCCCGACGAGTTCCTGAGACAGGCGGACAGTTACGAGGATCTCGACTACAGCACTCTCAACAAGTTCTATAAGCTGCTCCACGAGATTCCTCTCACTCACCCCCTACCTGTCTACCGGGCTAAAGAAGTGAAAGCCTGGGCGGAAAGCAAGCAGTATCACGAGATCATGGCCGGGCGCTATCCCACCACCGACCAGGAGATCGGTCTGAGAGACTGCCCGCACTGCGAATCGAAAGTCTCGCCTTCCTTCTTCTTCTGCCCGGACTGCGGCAGATCGACCAGGGTATGAGGAGAGATCCGAGAATCTGAAAGAAGGAGCAGCAGATGCTGCTCCTTTCTTTTTCAAATTGAAAAACCCGATATCGCAATATTGCGATATCGGGTTCGCGCCGGAATCAGGAAGTATCAGTCTTCCTTCTTCTCTTCTTCTTCTTCGTGCTTACCGTTCTCTTCGGCTTCCGGCTCCACATCCACCGGCTGCTCGCTGGGCTGAGCCTTGCTGTGCAGATCGCCTCCACAAGCCGGGCAGAATTTCTTCTCTCTGCTTGCCGGGGTTTCGCAATGAGGGCAGACAAAACCGGGAGTCGGCTTGAATCCCGCCTTAGCCTCGGCTCTCTGGCTCGAGGAGGCCTTGGGATCGGTCTGGACCTTCATGGCATCCAGCTCGGCTTTGAGCACGGCGATCTGATCTTCGTAACCGATCACCTCGGCTATCTTCTCATCAACCAAGTCGTCTGAAACCTCTTTCTTGTGATGGACCTTGTCGACAGTGAGCCTGCCCAGCTCCACCAGCTTCGATGACTTCTTGCGCTCCAGCTCTTTGATCTGAGTCTGCAGGTTGAAGGACTGGAGCATCTCCTGGGACCGCTCCTGCACCTTGTTTACTTCTTTGGAAATGCCCTGGACGACGTCGTCGATAATGCTCACTGATCTATCTCCCCCTCATGTCTATATGATCACTTATACCTCGAATTTCACGGTGAGCTCTCAGGAACTAACGATTGTTTTCGATCTCCCTTTTTGTCCTTGGGCAGCTCTTTTCCGTCCGGTCCCAGGCACGACACCCGGATTAAATTGCGACCGTCCTGCTTGGCTCGATAGAGAGCTTCGTCCGCCCGGAGAAAGAGCAGGTCTGGCGAATCGGCATGGAGGGGGAAGTTCGCTACACCGATACTGGCCGAAAGGGATCCCGGACCCTCGATAGTCACTTCGGCGATGAGCCTGCGAAGCCTCTCACCGAGCTGCTCAGCCATTTCGATACCGGTATTGGGCAGGAGCACGCAAAACTCCTCCCCCCCGTAGCGAGCGGTGGTATCCGTGGAACGCGAAGACTGGGCGAGAACCCGGCCGATCTCTTTGATCGCCTCATCGCCCACCATGTGCCCGTAGTTGTCGTTAATACGCTTGAGATAGTCGAGATCGACCACAAGAAGAGAAAGGTCCTGCTCGTAACGGCGAGCCCTCTCGAATTCTTTGCTGAGCGACTCGTTGAAAGAGCGCCGGTTGGCGACACCGGTAAGACCATCGGTGACAGCCTGCTTCTCCAGCTCCCGGTGAAGCTCGCCATTTTCGATGGCGACGGCGAGTTGGTCGGCAAGACTGCCGATCAGGGCGATATCGTCGATGCTCCATTCCCTGGGAACCTCGCAATCTTCGAGGAAAACTACCCCCATGACCCGTTCCCGGAGAATGATCGGCACGATGAGACCGGAGCGCAGACCCAGGTGAACCAGGAAGTCTTTGTTCCAGCCGTTGCTGTCGGCAGTCCCGGGATCCTCCAGATGCTGAGGGCTTTTCAAGCTGAGGGCTTTGCGGGTGAAAGTCAGACCTTCCTCCTCGAGAAAGTCGTCCCTGACCGAGCCCACCCCGTCCGCATGGTACTCGTAAATCTCGATCTTGTCGTTGAGGTCGGCCCGGAGCACATGGCAGCGGCTCAGAGCCAGGGTGGTGCCGATTTTGTCTACAGTGGTGTCCAGCACCTCCTGGATCCGCACAGAGCTGCGCACGGCATTGCTGATCCAGTAGACCAACCGCTCTTTTTCCACATGCTTGGTACGGATGCTGTCATTGACAGTGATGTCGCGGATCAGGGTCATGGTCTGATCTTCGAGAGCTCCGACCTTGCCTTCGAGATCATCATAAGACTTGCGCAACCTGACATTTTCGGCGTTGAGCTCGGCGTGCATCCAGGCATTGTGGAGCGCCCTGGTAACCGGGAGCTCATGGAGAAGCCCCTCTATAGCAGCGATTTCCAGGTCTCCGGCAAGGACCAGACAGCCGGCGAAGTCTTCGCCTTCCTGAAGCCTTACCAGATAGAAAGAGCCGTCTCCGGGGGCTTCATCTTCGGTGAGTTGCCTGACATGCCCGCCTTCTGGCAGAATGTAGTCAAGCTCACCGTCCTCGAGGTCGGAGAGGACCCGCTCGATGAGCTTCCTGGTCTTCTCGTCAGCCCCGTAGGCTGCCTTGCGACCGAACTCTTCCATGTCGGAGTCCCAGACGATCAAGCCCTGGGCCCCTGCCTGGAGATGTTCGGCAAAAATCTTGCCGATTCCCGCCATGACGTCATCCAGCTCCAGCCGGGTAAGAAGCTCGAGAGCGCTTGCGTAGAGATCGCGGTGCAGGGTCATATATTCCGGAAAATGCGATTGCCTTTATCTGGATTTTCCCGGTATTCAACTAAAATATGCAGTTTAATATGATATGGACGACGGCGAGGAGAGCGAAATGGTCTACAAATCAAGCCACGGAAAGGGCCCCGATATCGTAGAGAAGGCACTCAGCGCGGTATGTTATCTGCCCATGGGCTTTTTCATCGGGATCGCTTACATATTGCTCCGGGGCAGGCACTCCGAAAGCCATTACTTCCGGTTCAACTTCTACCAGGGAACCCTGACCCAGTTCTGCATCATGGTCTTGAACATGGGCAGCGGTCTGATTCTCAACACCCTGGACTCTCTCCTGAATTTATTCGCCGCTTTGAGTCCGACAGTCGTTTCCAATGTTCATAACGGGCTTTTCTGGTTCACGCAGTTGATCATGGCGGCGGTTTCGCTTTTCCTCATTTACGGCATCATCTGGTCTTTCCGGGGCAAATATGCCGAGATTCCCTACATCTCCAACGCCATACGCCACAACTTCCGCTGACCAGAATGAACGGCCGGGCAACAGCTCTCAGCTTGAAAATCAGCTGTCTTCTGGCGACTGTCATTTTGGTGAGCCCATTCCAGCCGACAAGCGCCCAGTCGATCCTTCCTCCGGCGCCTGACGCCATCGGCGGCGGCAACCCTCTGCAAGGACTGGGACGACCGGACGACCCCGGTCCCTCGAGAATGGATCAATTCAACCCTCCCGGCACCATCGACACATCCAGAGAGGGAGCCGACACCGCCAGTGACACCATAATCAATCAAAACCAGAACCAGATCCCGGGCGCCCCGAATCTACCGGGCGGAGCCGCCAGTCCGGAGAATCAAGGCGGACTGCCCCCGGAGCCCGACGCCAACGGCCAGCTTCCCGCCCAGATTCAGGGTCAGATTCAGGGTCAGAGTCAGGGTCAGCTTCCGGGCCAGCCTGCCCAGTTCCAACAGGCAGCCCCCCCGAGCAGGCCGGATACCCCACTGGGTCGGGCGCTCACGCTCATAGACCGCAAACAGTTCAGCAGCGCTTCAGAGAGCCTGCAGGATATCCTCAAGAAAGAGCCGGACAATCCAATAGCCCACTATCTCATGGCTATCACCCAGGTCTATCTCCGCAACAACGAGGAGGCGCGACGGCAGTACCAGTGGGTGATCGAGAACAGCCCGGACGAGAAGCTCAAAGAGCTGGGACGACGGGGGCTGGCGAAGCTCTCTCCCTGATCAGGGCTCACCCATGAGAGTAACAATCAGATAGAGGGTAATGGCGCAGGCTCCACCTGCCACCACCAGAAATACCAGGACCTTGAGAGCGACTTCCCCGAATTGCGCAGAAGCCGGTGTTTGCTCCGATACGAAGCTCTCTTTGGAATAGAAAGCCTCGGTGCGCTTCTGAATCTCCGAGTCCTGCCTCTGGCTGACCAGATCGCGCAGGGAGCCCCGGTCGAACCTTTCTTCCTTGACCGGTACAGGCTCAGGTTCAGGAGGGGGAGGAGGCGGTGGAGGCGCCACGGGCTCTGGCTCAGGCTCAGGCTCGGGTTCCGGCTCAGGCTCAGGTTCGGGCTCCGGGACATAAGGCTCTATATCAGGATTATCGGGACTATCAAGGAGGGATTTGAGCTCGCTCATCAGGTCGACAGAGGAGCTGGTTCCAAATGGAGTCGAGACCGGCGCCGCCTCCGCGGCGGGCTCTGACTGCGGCTCCTCGATGACATCTCTGTAATCGTCATACTCGGGAGCCTCGAAATGACCGCCGTCTGATCCGTCGAGCACCAGGCCGCGCCATGCCTCGAGGGCAGTCTGCATCTCTGCCGCAGATTGATAGCGATTCTCGGGCTCGGACTCGATGGACCTCCGGATGATCATGTTCATCTCGGTGGCCCCGGCAAGCTCCGGACGTTTCTGCTGGACCGGTATCGGGACTTTGTCCGGATTACAGTGTTGTTCCATCAGGGCCACCGGCGAATTCCCGTCATAGGGGAGGGAACCCGTAACCATCTCGTAAGCAAGAATTCCCAGGGAATAAACATCCGATCGCGGGTCCAGGGTCAAGCCCATGCATTGCTCGGGACTCATATAAACCGGCGAGCCCAGGACCTGACCGGTCTTGGTGATCCGCTGAAGGTCCTCGTTGAGCTTGGCCAGACCGAAGTCCACTACCTTCACAGTAGTCTCGGTCTTGCCCATATTGACTATGATATTGCCGGGTTTTATATCGCGGTGCACGATGCCCTTCGAGTGCGCGTGGGTGAGGGCTTCACAGACCTGGATGAGGATATCGGCGATATCCGAGCCTCTGCGAATCCTGCCGTGCCGCGAGAAGAGGTCCTCCAGCGAGGTCCCGGAGAGGAGCTCCATGAAGAAAAAAGCCTGACCGGTAGCGGTCATGGCGAACTCTACCGGGCGGACGATATTCTTGTGCTGGAGCTTGGTGTGTATCTCGATCTCACGCAGGAAGCGCCCGGTGAGAGCCTTCTCGACAAATCGAAGGGTCTTGCCGGCGACGATCTCGCCGGTGGAGATCTTGCGCACCTTGTAGACCACCGCCATGCCGCCTTCGCCGATGATGTCGCGAATCTCGTAGTCCTTGCAGATAGTTTTGCCGATGGCGGCCCGGGGGTCGCAGGTCTGGAGCTGAAGCTGCGAAGCGGAAAGCGAAGCCTGAGAGCTGGAGCTCCCGAACGAGCGGGTCCTACCGGCGTCCGGCGCCGGCTCCGGCTGGAGATCCGGGGAGCTGTCTGAATTACTTTCCGACATCTACAGGACTGTTCTCGCTAAGAGAAGAGAGGGGCTGATCTAGATTTTCCCAATTTTCAGAGATCTTCTCTCATTCCGGCTCCATAGTTATCACTACGAGCTCGGGTCTGCACAGGAAACGCAGGCGGGGCGCGTAACCGCGCTCCATTCCGATGCCCCGGGAAATAATCAGACGCTCGCCGGCTTCCTGGCCATGCTCCCCCGTCACATGGATCAAACCGCCGGCGGCCCACTGCCGGGGAACCAGGGAGAAAGTCAGCACCGGTCCGAAAAAGGGTATCTGAACCTGCCCGCCATGGGTGTGCCCGGCTATCATCAAGTCGCAATCCGGGTGACTGAGGGCAAAATCCGGTCGATGCCCGATCATGATATGAAGACCATCCACCCGGGGCGGCCTGTAATTGAGCTTGAAAGAATCACCAAGGGTGAGACCGGTGACGGTGAAAACATCGTTGGCTACGGTGCCGCTCCGGGGAAAGACTTTCACCGGCAAGTCTTTGAAGATTGCCGTCCAGGCATCATCTTCGGAGTCGCCCCGGGTGGCATAGACCCCCAGAGGGGCCCGGAGTCCAGCCTCTTTCATGAGCTTGCGAAGGCGCTCAATCTGCTCGGCTCTGTCGGCAGGAAATGCGTGGATATAGTCACCGACCAGAAAGATAGCATCGGGCTTCTCTTGCATGGCTCGGGTCAGGACACTCTTCTCGAAGGGGCCCACGTCGTCGGTCTGGATATCGGCCAGCACCACGAATTTTAGAGGCTTCTCGAGCTTGTCCGTGCCGACATGATACTCAGTGACATCGAAGCTCCGGGGCTCGATGACGAAAGCATCGAGTGCCACCGCATCGAGCATGATGGCCAGGCCCAGAAAGAAGACTGCCAGTTTGCGAAAGCGATTCCAGGCGATCATGGCACTGAAGATCAGGAAATAGCTGCCTCCGGCGAAAAGCCCGATACAGGTCATGCTGAGGGAATCGAAAATATCTCGACCGAGCTGGAAAGCGACCCAGATGAAAGCCAGGGAATAAGCCGCCGCCACCAGCAGGTAAGAGAGAAGCGAGCGGCGGAAGCGGAAAAGCACGATCGAGCCGACGGTGGTTACCGCCAGCAGGAAGCAAGCATAGATAGCGAGAACATCCACGATCATCCTTCTTCGAGGAAGGCAAGCAGCCCTTCGGGATCATCGGTAATGATACCATCGACGCCCAGATTGATGAGCCTGAGCCAGGAGCGAGCGTCATTGACGGTCCATGGAAGAATCTTCAGTCCTCCGGAGCGAGCATCGGCCACGGCTTTCTCATCCAGGAACTCGTGATCCGGATTCCAGTATGTAGCCTTGAGCGAAGCGGCATAGTCACCGAGATTCTCGGGAATCGCCACCATGAGAGCGGCATAGGTCCAGTCGGGATACTTCTTGCTCATACTGGCAATCAGCTCGTGGTCGAAGGAGCTGAAAACGATCTTCTCCCGGGCAGGATAGCCGGAAAGCATCTCCACAAGCTCGTCCTCGATGCCAGCAAATCGAAAAGGCAGATTCTTGACCTCGATATTGATGGTCAATTTGCCATCCACCAGAGCCAGAACATCGGAAAGAAGAGGCACACGCTCGCCGGCGAACTCGTCGCCATACCAGGCGCCAGCACTCAGTCTCTGCAATTCGTCGAAAGTGCAATCGACGAGATTGCCTGCACCGTTTGTGGTGCGCAACAGATCGCTGTCATGAAATACCACCAGCTCTCCGGAAGCGCAGCGTTGCACATCGAGCTCGATGCCGTCGACGCCGAGCTCAAGACAGCGCCGAAAAACATGCATGGTGTTTTCGGGGCCCCAGCGGCGCCCTCCACGGTGAGCGAAAATCTGAGCAGGTCGTCCGGTCATCTAGAAGACTAGAGATCCAGGACCCGCTGGGGACGCACGAGCCCCATATTGAGGGTGACCACGATCTTGGGAGGCATGACGGTGATCTTCTCGAGAGGAAGCTCGACACCATGCTCGGTGCCAAACAGACCCTTGATATTCTTGAGCACCAGAAATCCTTTTTCATTGCCGATCTCGAACTTCATGCTCTCTTTCTTCTTGATGATGTAAGCACCCCACTTTTCTGCCGTGGGCTGGTGATTGTTGATCTGGATGACGTTGGCCTGGCGGATGATTTCGTTGACCTGGCTCGAAATCGCCTTGAGGAGCGCAGGGATCTCGTCATGGCTGCCGAAAGTCTCGAGAAGCATTACATCGACAAGGGAGCCTTTGAGGGAGACATTCTCCGGTCTCTGGTGGAGGAAATTGATCACTCCCGAAAAAGGATCGCTGGCACTCTTGACCATCTTCTTGGCGGCCTCTACGAGCTCTTTCTCTACCTCAGCCAGCTTATCGAGGAACTGGCACTCTTGACTCATCGATTCGCTACTCATAACAACCTCGGTCTCGGTATATGCCTGTGATAATCCAACGGACGTCGCCGGTATTTTTAGGGGAAACCGTCTGATCAAATCTTACCCAATTTTCAGGAACCTTCACTATCCGATCTTTTTCTTGAGATCCGCCCCCGGTGCCGACCGGCGCCGCTTTCCTAAAATCTGGCTCAGATCCGCCGGCGTTTCAAAGAATATCCCCGGAACCATTGCCTGGTCGGCATATCCGGTGTTACGGCACTTTTTCGGCTCGCAGGCGTCTCCAAAGGGAATTGACTTACAATTCTATGAGAAGTAAGGAGATGGGCTAACAAATGGAAATCAGGCACAGGCACATCAAAATAATCGGCACGGCACTCTGCCTCCTGGGCGCGACCTGCGCTCTGCCCGGCACCGCCGAGGCTCGCTACAAGCATGCCGACTCCAGACAACCGCGCTATCTGCCGGCAGCGGCGACCGGGCCGGGTGGGGCCGCAACCATGACGCCCAAGAACGTCCCGGACTTCGCCAATCACACTAACACCGCCACCGGTGACGCGGGCGGACCGGTCCGATCCGGCGGTACCGGAACCCCGCTCCGTGCGGACCTGGCATCCACGACTCTGCCTGTCCAGACCCGCATGAAGCTGGTCCTGGAGACAGCCGTGGATGCTCGCTCCAGCCAGCCTGGCGATATCTTCGAAGCCCATGTCAAAGATGATATGTACCTCGGCATGACTCTGCTCCTGCCGCGAGGCAGCCTGGTTCGCGGACGTGTAGCCCAGGTCACCAAGCCTCGACTGCTCTCGAGAGCCGCAAAAATCGGTCTCAAGCTCGAGCAAATCGCCACCCCCCAGGGCGAAGTCATACCTCTGGATGCCAATCTCGAATTTAAGAAAGGGGTTACGAACAAGCGCGGCCAGCTCGATCCCGGCACCAATTTCGGTACGAGAGTAGAGCATAGCGTTCGCTCAGTCAGCGGTCTGAACGAGGACGGCAACACCAACGGCGCCCTCCTGGCAGCCAATATCGCCACCCTGGGCGCACCGGTTGTCGCCACGGCGCTGGGCAGCTCGGCAATCGCGCTCTTCTCCCAGGGCGACAATGTCAACCTCGGTCCCGGTCAGGAACTGGAAGTACTGCTCACAAACGATCTAGGCGTGCAGATCAACTAAATCGAAGTCTAAATGAGATCCGCGGCGTCAGCCTGTACGCTCTTGGTTTCTTTGTGCTCCCGGAGCAACTGCAGATTCTGCTCGAAATAGCTATTCGCGGGCTCCAGGGTAATCGCCCGGAGGAACTCCTCTTCAGCCTCTTCGAGGTAATTGCGGCGCTGGTATAGAACGCCCAGATTGTTGTGCACCCAGGCATTGCTCGGGTCGAGCTTGACGCAAATCTTGAGCTCTTTCAGGGCGCCCTCGAGATTGCCCCTGTCGATGAGGACATTGGCAAGATTGTAATGAGCAGGCATGCTGTAGAAGTTCAGCTTGACGGCTTTTCGATAAAGCTCTTCCGCCTCGTCGAGCTTGTTCTTCTTGCGGAGAAGGCTGCCCAGATTGATATTGGCCATGATTTCGTCCGGTCGCACCTTCAAGAAATCGCGATATCTCTCGATGGCCTCGTCCGTCCGCCCCTGGAGCTGATAGATATAAGCGCCGAGATAACGAGCATCCCAGTTCGAAGGGCTGATAGCAAGACACTTGTTGATCTCTTCCAGAGCCTTCTTGTACTGCTTATGCTTGATCCAGGCTTTCGCCTTGAGGATGCAGAGCTTCGGATCCTGCTTCTCGAAAGGCTTGGCGATCTCGGGGACCTCGCGCTCTTCTTCTTCGGCGGTCTCCTCGGGACTTTCTTCTTCGTCCTTGTCGGCGCTCTTTTCGGAGTCTGTGTCAGCGCTCTTATCGTCGGCTTCCTCAGCCTTGCTTTCAGCTTCGGCGGGCTTTACTTCTTCTTTCTTGGGAGGCTTAGGCTCAGGTGCCGGCTCGGTTTTCTTCTCGCCGGGCTGGGAAAGCTGCACGTCAGTCCCGGAAAATCCGCCGATAAAGGGCACCGGGTTGGATATATCGAACTCTTCACTGGCAAAAGCCGCGGTAGCGGACAGGACGAGACCGGAAGAAATTGCGATCGAAAGCGCGAATAAGATTGTTTTGACGGGCATGTGCATTGGCGAATCAGTGAAAGAACTCGAACAATATACTATGGCGTTGCCAGTATTTATCTAAAAAAGAGCGATTTCCAATCTCAGGGAGCTTCGAGAAGAAGCGTCACAGGACCGTCATTGACCAGTGAGACCTTCATATCGGCTCCGAAGACCCCGGTGGCGACTGTTACACCCTTTTGCTCGACGCAGGTGGCATAGTGCTCGTAGAGCCTGCGCCCCTCCTCCGGAGCCGCCGCCCGGGTGAATCCCGGCCGCCTGCCTTTACGCCAGTCGGCAAGGAGGGTGAATTGCGAGACTACCAGAGCCTGGCCGCCAATCTCGAGAAGAGACCTATTCATCTTGCCGTTCTCGTCGGCGAATATGCGGAGGTCCACCGACTTCTGGGCGAGATATTCAGCCTCGGCGTCGCTGTCCCCGTTTTCTACACCCAGAAGAACCAGGAGCCCGGGTCCGGTCTCTGCTACTTTCTTGCCGTCCACTTCCACCGATGCCTCGCGGACACGCTGCAAAACCGCTTTCATAATGCCGGGCTCCTCTTTCTGCACAGCCATGGTAGCAGCGCCCGAAACCAGCATCCTTACAGGGGACTCAGGATTGCGGGAAAGGCGTGCCTCCACCGGCGGATCCGACTGAAGCCACTACCGGCGATATCAAATGTGCAGGCCCAATAAAAGACCGATTCCGACAGATTGAAGAATGAAAAGCAAGCTCAAATGAAAAAAGGTTCTGCAAAAGAGCGATATCATGAAACCCGTGAAATAGAGCGCGAAAACCTTGAGCATCACGGGAACCGGTAGGCAAAAAATAACCAGCAGGTAAACTAGAGCCATAACGAAACTCGCTCTACTGCTTCCTTTTATCTGAGCATCAGTCAGATCGGTCTGAATCAGACTGCAACCGAAAGGAATCCGTTCTGCTTCCACCAGCGTCCGCCCTCTTCCTGGCTCCCTCTTTCACTACTATAACCCGAGTTCAGCTTACCCTCAGATAGTGAAGGCAGGACGCCGTCAAGAACGGCGCTTGCAACAGCTTGCCAAGCGCACCGAAGGAGCATCAATATGACGAAATGTTCGAATTTTCGATCATTTGCCGAATCCCTGCTATACAGCGGCGATAGGAGGTCGAGAAGCAGTAAGAAAAACCAGGCAAAATCACCGGAGATACAGTCTCTCAGCCCTTTCAAACACCATGCCCCACAGAATGGCTGAAAACGGCTGTTCTTGCGCTCAGGCTTCCAACGTGTAAAATAGTAGGTCGCGGGGTGGAGCAGTCTGGTAGCTCGTTGGGCTCATAACCCAAAGGTCGACAGTTCAAATCTGTCCCCCGCAACCAATTAAAAGCCTGAAGGGCCGGCAGTTCCGAAAGAGATGCCGGTTTTTTATTGGGGTAGGCATTTCGGAACGCCTTACCCTTTGCCTGTTCATTCTGTCAGAAAGCGCATAGAGACAGCTCATACGCCAACATGCCGAAAAGCCCCATGACACTAAATACTGTGGCACAGAGTGGAACGTCGATACATCCGATCAGCGCCATCATACGGGCTCTGCACAGTAGTTCACGAAACGACCCGCAGGTGTTTTATTAATGGTGAGCGGTGGTAAGATCCACTAGGATGGCACGCACGGCTCGACTTCGGGGAACTTTCAGTGATCAGAAATCTTGCAGCACTCATATCCCTCGCCGTCGTTTTCAGCGGGTCCTTCGCCCTGAGCACTCAGTCTGTCGAGGCGAAAACTTCGCGAGCCAGTTCCCACAGAGCCAGAAGTTATTTTGTCCCCCCGCCTCCGCCTTACACACCTTTATTGGTCCCTTCGGCGCTGGGCATGACGAACGCTCATCTCAGCGGGTCATTCGCCCTGAGCACTCAGTCTGTTGAGGCGAAAACTTCAGGAAATAGTTCCCGCAAAGCCAGAAATTATCTTGTCCCCCCGCCCCCGCCTGACACACCTTCAATAGTCCCTTCGGCGCTGGGCATTGCGTATGCTCGAGCGGTAACAGCGGATGCAGATGGCGCTGTCGTGGAGAAGCCAGTCAATCCCCACAGCACGCAAGGTGTCCAACACAGTCCGTACGCGAGCTACAACCCGGGCGTTGAGAAGAGAATTCTAAAACACATCGATTACTTTGATTCTGAGATTTCGAGCCAAGAGAAAGAAATCGGCAAATTGCTGAACCTCTAAGACTATGCAGTTCCCGCACCGCATACAGTGCACTCATTCTGCAACAGTTGAGGCACGTGCATGTGCGAAATCGTCTCTCTAACTTTCTCGCAGCTGCAGGATGCGACCCGCCTGGTGATGCGTCTGAC